>JBKHKF010000043.1:0-12033 GCA_046537745.1 Anaerolineales bacterium
GGATCATGCTGGGCACCTATGCACTCTCCGCCGGCTACTACGATGCCTATTACGGTCAGGCCCAAAAGGTGCGGACACTGATCAAACAGGATTTCGAATCCGCCTTCGAAAAGGTGGATTTGCTCGCTTGCCCGGTCGCGCCGACCACCGCCTTTCCCATTGGCGAGCACGGCGACGACCCGCTCTCCATGTATCTTGAGGATGTATTCACGCTCCCCGCTAACCTGGCCGGGGTGCCCGGGATCGCATTCCCTGTTGGCTTCGACGAGGATGGGCTGCCGGTTGGCATGCAGTTGAACGCGCCGCACTTCGGCGAAGCCGCCTTGCTGCAGGCAGCCCATGCATTTCAAAGCGTGACCGACTGGCACAAAGAAAGGGCACCACTATGAAAATTGTGATCCCCACCGCCGGATTTGGCACACGTCTTCGGCCCCACACCTGGTCCAAGCCCAAACCGCTCGTCAGCGTTGCCGGCAAACCGGTGCTCGGTCATGTGCTGGATATGTTCAGAACGGTTCCGGACGTGGATGAGGTGGTGTTCATCATCGGCTATCTCGGAGAACAGATCGAGGAGTACGTCTCCGAGGCTTATCCCGATCTGCCCACTCGCTATGTCGTGCAGGAGCAAATGCTCGGTCAGTCCCACGCCATCTGGCTCGCGCGTGAAGGCTTGGAAGGTCCGATGTTGATGGCCTTTGTCGACACGCTGATCGACGTCGATCTTTCCTTCCTGGCCGATACAGAAGTGGACGCCATCGCCTGGGTCAAGGAGGTCGAAGATCCGCGGCGGTTCGGCGTGGCCGACTTGAACGAGCAAGGCCGGGTGGAGCGCCTGGTTGAAAAGCCGGAAGACTTGAGCAACAACCTGGCCGTCGTTGGTTTCTACTATTTCAAGGAAGCCAAGGAGCTGCTGTCCGCTATTGAGAAACAGATCGATTCCGGCGACAAACTCAAGGGTGAATTCTATCTGGCCGACGCTATCAACTACATGCTGAACGAGGGCCTGGAGATGCGGGTCGAGACCGTCGATGTGTGGGAGGATTGCGGAAAGCCAGAGCCACTGCTCAAGACCAACCGCTATCTGCTGGACCACGGCCGCGACAACTCCGATGAGGCGCAGCGAGAGGGCTCTGTTATTGTGCCGCCGGTCTCCATCCATCCTTCGGCCGAACTTATCAACGCTGTTGTAGGCCCACATGCCAGCATCGGCGCCGACTGCAAAATAGAGCGAGCCTCCATCCGCAATTCAATCGTGGAAGACCGCACGAGTATCACGGACGCTCAGCTGGAAGGATCGGTGATCGGCCGCGATGTAACCATCACCGGGGCGGATCAAAAGCTAAACGTCGGCGACAATTCCGACGTGACGTTGAGCTGAAGGGCCGGATGAACACCATTCACCATGTTCACTGGAACCAGCAGGAATGTGAGGCCCTCGTCAAGCCCATGCGCCAGGCCGGCCGGGATGCCCGGATTGAATCGGAGGGCGGCGTGTGGGCGTATACGCAGATAACCGAGGACCCGCCGGACGCGCTGGCGATTTCACTGGCGCGTTTGCCCTCCCACGGACGCCAGACTGCCCTCGCCGTCCGGCAGCGGATCCCCCTGGAGGCGCTTCCCATCTTCTTGGTGGATGGAGATCCGGCACGAATTGAGCTTGTTCAAGAGAAGCTGCCCGGAGCACAGTTCCTGCCAAGCGAAGAGCTTGTGCCGACGCTGGCTAAGATCAAGGACCGGGTCTACCCTTGAGCAGTCAGAGACCTGACGCACTCGTTGAATGCCACTCCGGATTCACCTACGCCGAACGACCCACACGATTGTTTTGGCAGGGGGAGTGGCTGACGATTGAGGATATCCAGAAGCAGTGGCGGATTCCCGGCGGCAAGAAGTTCCAGGTGATCACTGAGGACCAGCGAACCTTTGAACTCTTCTACGGCGAACTATATGATGAATGGCGGATTCATGAATTGTGAAGGGGCTCCTTCTTTCCAGGCAACCCTGCTGCTCTTAATCGGAGGCAACCATGCGTGATTTCATCTCCCATCGAGTCGCCTCGACGCCGCCGTCGGGCATCCGCCGTTTTTTCGACATCGCTGCCACCATGGATGATGTCATTTCGCTGGGGATCGGCGAGCCTGACTTTGTCACTCCTGATCCCATCCTGGAAGCCGGTGTTGCTTCGCTCCAGCACGGCCACACCCATTACACGTCGAATTCCGGCATGCTTGAGCTGCGCCAGGCGCTGGCCCACCACCTGAAAGAACTTTATTCCGTTGAGTATGATCCTGATAGCGAAATTCTGGCCACGGTTGGAGTCTCCGAAGCACTCTATCTGGCTCTGGCCGCCATTCTGGACCCCGGCGACGAGGTAATTATCCCCACGCCTTGTTTCGTCTCATACCAGCCGGAGGTGCTCTTTGCCGGCGGCACGCCGGTTGTGCTTGAAACTAAATTTGAGGACCAATTTCAGGTTACGGCCGATGCGGTAGAAGAACTGGTCACGCCTCACACCAAGGCGATCCTCATCGGATATCCGAACAACCCAACCGGCGCGGTGCTATCACGGGAAAAGGCGCAGGATCTGGCCGATCTGGCCGAGCGCCATGACTTGCTTGTCATCTCTGACGAGATTTATGACCGCCTGGTCTACGGGGGACATAAGCACGTATGCTTTGCTTCGCTGGAGGGAGCGCACCGGCACACCATCACCCTGGGCGGCTTTTCAAAAAACTACGCAATGACCGGGTGGCGCATCGGCTACGCGGCCGCTCCGACACCTTTGCTGGCGGCCATGCGGAAGGTGCATCAATACACCATCATGTCCGCGCCGACCACCTCACAGATGGCGGCCATCGCCGCCCTGGAACAGGGGGAACAGGCGGTGCAGGACATGGTGGCGCAGTACGACCGCAGACGCCGTTTGATTGTCGACGGCCTCAATGAGCTTGGCCTGGAGACTTTCGAGCCCCTGGGCGCCTTCTACGCATTCCCTTCCATCGTCTCAAGCGGCCTGGATGATGAGTCCTTCGCCCAACTGCTGTTGGAGGAGGAGAAGGTGGCAGTGGTCCCCGGCAACGCCTTTGGAGCTCGCGGCGATTTTGTGCGCTGTTCCTATGCAACCGCCTATGAGAAGATCGAGCAGGCGCTGGACCGAATCTATCGCTTCATGCGGCGCCATGGATAACTTCTGACTTATGGGATGCCTCGTTAGCGCATGATTGAGTTTGAACCCGTCATCGGCCTGGAAGTTCACGCCGAGATGCTGACCGAATCGAAGATGTTTTGCGGCTGTGCCGTCGTGGATGCTACAGTGGCAGCGCCCAACGACTCTGTCTGCGAGATCTGCACGGGCATGCCGGGAACGCTGCCTGTGATCAATCGTCGTGCCGTCGAGTACGCGCTGAGGGTGGCGACCGCCTTGGACTGCACCATTGCCGAGACCAGCGTGTTCGCCCGCAAGAATTACTTCTATCCCGACCTGCCCAAGGGATTCCAAATTTCCCAGTATGAGCTTCCGCTGGCCCGGCACGGTCGGCTCCCTATTGAGACCGAGACGGGCGAAAAAGAGATCCGCATCCGTCGTGTGCACCTTGAGGAGGATACCGGCAAGCTCTTTCACCGGAACGACTACTCGCTCATCGATTTCAACCGTTCCGGCGTGCCTCTTCTCGAAATCGTGAGCGAACCGGATCTACGCTCCGTCGAGGAGGCTTACGCCTATATAACCGGGCTTCGGCGACTGCTCCGCTACCTGGAAGTGAACAGCGGAGACATGGAAAAGGGCGTGATCCGTTTTGAGGCCAATGTCAGCTTGCGCCCCGTCGACGACGAAGCCTTTGGGACACGGGTGGAGATTAAAAACCTGAACTCCTTTCGGGCGGTGACCCGCTCATTGGAGCATGAACTGGAGAGACAGCGCGAGCTTCTTACGCGGGGCGAATCCGTCACTCAGGCAACCCTTGGTTGGGACGAATCCAAGGCCATAACCGTTGTCCAACGGATCAAGGAGCAGGCCGAAGACTACCGCTATTTCCCGGAGCCCGATCTGCCACCGCTGGTGGTAAGCCAGGATTGGATTTCTCGGGTTCGATTGAAGATCCCTGAGCTTCCCCACATCAAGTCGCAGCGATTTATCGAAGCCTACGGGCTGACCGAATATACCGTCGGGGTGCTGATTGAGGATCGAATCATCGCCGAGTATTTCGAGGCCGCCGCGGAGGCAACCGATGCAGCCCCGGCGGATAAGCTCGCGAACTGGCTCACCGGCGACTATTTCGCATTGTTAAATGAAGCGGGTATATCGCTCGAAGAAAGCCTGGTGCCACCAGACCATTTGGCCGAGCTGGTGGACCTTGTCGAAGCCGGCACCATCAACGCCACCACTGCCAAAGAAGTGCTGGCCGAGGCCTTCGAAAGCGGCGAGTCGCCGGCTGCGATCGTGGCCGATCGCGGCCTGGAACAGCAGGGCGACCCGGCCGTTATCAATAAAGTTCTTGAGGATGTTCTGCGCGAAAATCCGGAACAGCTGCAGGAGTATCTGGCCGGCAAGGAAGCGGTTTCACAATGGTTTTTCGGTCAGATTATGCGAGCCACCAAAGGGCAGGCGGACCCACAAGTTGTCCGCTCGGTCCTGACAGAGAAACTGGCGGAAATCGCCTCCGATGTTGATACAGGCTGAGAAGAGCTGGCTCTTTTGGCCCGTGCGCGATTTTGTCATTGCGCTTCGTTGCACCTTCATGAGTCTTCGTTCATCGCTGCCTGAGCTACTTGCTTTTATTTCTTCTCCCACTTTCGGCATGAAAACACAGACCAAGAAGGAGATTCCGTGAACGCCTTCGAAATGGCACAGGCCCAGTTCGACCGGGTCGCCAACTTGCTGAACCTTGAGCTCGATCTAGCCTCCATGCTGCGCTGGCCCATGCGGGAATTCCGGTTCCAAATTCCGGTCCGGATGGATGATGGCTCCATCCGTGTCTTTATTGGCTACCGCGTCCAGCACAACGACGCCCGTGGTCCCGCCAAAGGGGGTATCCGCTTCCATCCCGCCGAGACCATAGATACCGTGCGCGCGTTGGCCATGTGGATGACCTGGAAATGCGCGGTGGCTGATCTGCCGCTTGGGGGCGGCAAAGGGGGCGTACCCGTGGATCCGGCTGAGCTGAGCCTCGGCGAAAAGGAACGTTTGTCCAGGGGCTGGATTGATGCCATCTGGAAAAATATAGGGCCACGCATCGACGTACCGGCACCGGATGTCGGCACATCAGCCCAGGTCATGGGCTGGATGATGGATGAGTACACCAAACTGGCTGGCAATTACACGCCGGGGGTGATCACCGGCAAGCCCGTCGATGCCGGCGGTTCGCGCGGGCGAACGGAAGCCACCGGCTACGGACTCATCTACCATCTCCGGCAGGCATCTATGGAGCTCGACCTGGATCCCTCAAAGTTGACAGCATCTATACAGGGCTTTGGCAACGTCGGCCAGTACGCCGCGCTTGGCTTCGAGGAGATACTGGGGGGCAAAGTCATCTGTGTTTCGAGCTGGGATCGCCAGGACAAACAAGCCTACTCTTTCTCCAAGGAAGATGGCCTGGATGCCGAATTCCTGCAGTCAATCACAGACAGTTACGGCTCCATCAACAAAGATTCTGCCCAGGAGGCCGGCTACACCATCAGCGGCGGGGACGGCTGGCTCGAGCAGGACGTGGACGTGCTGATACCGGCTGCGCTGGAGGCACAAATCACAGCCGATAACGTGAACAATATCAGTGACAAAGTCAAGATCGTGGCTGAAGGTGCCAATGGCCCCACCACGCCCGAGGCGGATGCCACGCTGTACGACCAGGACATTTTCCTGATCCCCGATTTCCTGTGCAACGCGGGTGGAGTTACCGTATCCTATTTTGAGGGGGTACAGAATGACATGAACTACTATTGGAGCCGGGAAGTGGCACTGGCGCGTCTTGATGAAAAGATGACACGCGCCTTTAAGGATGTTTGCAAAACGGCCCACGGAGAAAGGGTTCCTATGCGCGATGCGGCCTACATGGTAGCGATTGACAGAGTGGTTCGGGCGATGCAATTTCGCGGCTGGGCCTAACGGTCCGCAGATCCCCGGAGGAAAGCATGTCAACGGAAACGTCCCACTCGGTCGAGGCCCAATCTCTTCAGCGTGGCTCAGCAATAGCTGGATTCTGCCGTTGAACTTCTCGACCTGGATACATCCATGAAATCCTGCGCTGTCCTATGGGGGAACTGCATGTAACTCTTCCGAGCTGAATCTATTATCAACGAAGAACTGCTCGAACTTAATGTGGATGTTCTTGTGCAATGCCGGCGGGGTCACTGTTTCCTGCTTCGAGATGGTCCAGAACGCGTACGATTATTATTGAGATAAAGACCTTGTCTATGAACGACTCGACTAGAAGATGACTACTGCCTTCTACAACGTTCATGAGACAGCCCAGGACCTAAAGGTGCACAATCGACTGGGCTGCCTATGCTGTTGCTGTGAATCGGGTGTCAGAGGAGTTCGACTTCGAGGCGGGGCGTAAAGCGCTTTATCCACCTCATTCTTCTTAATGAAGGTTTAAGTAGTAGTTGTAGTAGGACCTGTGGATTTGTGGACTCGCTCTTCTGGCTCGTAAAAAAGGGCTAGATAGCGGCACTCGGCGTCAATAAACAGCAAGATGTGGGGGGCAGGAAGGTATATACCCTCCACATCTTGCATGTGGAATCACTGTGGAGAACGGACTGTACCAACCGTGAGAGGCAGAGGGGCTCGGCTCTTTGGGTCTCTGTAGCCCAGCCCCCCCCACATCTAGGGGTTCTGCGGAAACAAAAGACAGCATCGCGCAGAGTTTATCCACAGGCATATGAGATTATCCACAGAAACTCACAGGTTATCCACAAGGTTTCTTACAATGCCATGGAGAAGAGTTCGGATCGGGGAGGAGCTTTGTCGGAGCAGACAAGAGAGAATCCACAGCGGCGGGATCAAGATCTCTCCCAGCTGGCAAACCAAGGAAAGCGATCGCTGGAGCGAGCACTGGGCAATTTGCCCGAAGATTTTGGCGGCTGGCGTAAGCTTATTGAAGAAGCCACCGAGCAGTTCCGCCAGGTTATCGGGGACAAAAGCTCGGTTGCGATCATTGGTCCTGCCAACGCCGGCAAATCCACACTATACAACCAGCTAATCGAGAAAGGGCAGCAGCGGGCGGAGGTTTCCGCTGTCCCCGGCACAACCCGGGAGGCCCAACGGGCTGACGCCGGGTTATTCTCGGTGATCGACACGCCCGGCGCAGATGCGGTGGGGGAGGTCGGGATGGAGGAGCGACGCCGGGCTTTGGCGGCGGCCGAAGAGGCCGATGTGCTGGTGCTGCTCTTTGACGCCAGCCACGGCATCCGCCCGCCGGAGCAGGACCTTATGAATGAGATTGACCGACTGCAGAAGCCGACTGTGGTCGCAATTAATAAGATGGACTTGGTGCCGAAGCGAGAGCGGGATCAGGTGGTCCAGCAGGCGGCGGAGGCTCTCGGTTTGAGCCTTGAGAAGGCTCTTCCGATCAGCGCCAAGGGAGCCGAAGGGCTTGGCGATTTGCTGGTTGGTGTTGCGCTGGTGGAGCCAGGTATCCTGGCGGCGCTCGGATCGGCCTTGCCAGCCTATCGCTGGCGGCTGACTCAATCCGCCATTGCCCGGGCGGCCTCCAGCGCGGGGGTGATCGCGGTCACCCCGTTGCCCTTTATTGACTTCCTGCCGTTGGTGGGGGTGCAGGCCGCCATGGTATTAAGCATCGCCAGGATCTATGACTATAAGCTGACTCTTGGCCGTGCGCGTGAGCTTATGGCAACATTCGGCGCCGGCTTACTGGGGCGCACTCTTTTCTACGAACTGAGCAAGTTCGGTGGCCCACCGGGATGGCTGGTTGCGGCCGGCGTCGCCGTAGGCACAACTTCCGCCTTGGGATACGCGGCGGCTTTGTGGTTCGAGCGGGGAACCAAGCTGTCCGGCGAAGCTCTCAACAAGATAGGAAAGGCGGTGAGCCAAACGGTCGTTGACCGCCTGCGCGATATCGGAGGAAAGCGTCCAGGCCGGCAATCATTGCGAGAGCGCATTGACTCTGTCCTTGAGGAGACGGCAGGCGAGAACCTGGACTATCCCGACTACTGATACGACCTGTTCCAGAAACAGCAAGGCTGAGAAATGAGGAGATGATGAAACGCCGAGCCCTCCTGATATTGATTCCGCTGGCTGCAACCGTGCTGGCCTGTCAGACAGCCACATCCATTTTTAATGGTAAAAAAGGCGAGATCGATCCAGCTGACACGGCAGCGGTCAGCCCCACGCAGGCATCTCCTGCCACAGCAGAGAATTCTCCCGAAGCGCCGACTGAAGCGGTGGTGGGCGGCCAGGTGGATCCATGCAGCTTGTTGACCAATTCAGAGGTAGAAGATGTGTATGGTCAACCACCAGGCGAGCCAGTCGCGGGCACCTTTGACTACGTGGCCCTGGGCCCAGTCCCCTCCTGTACATGGCCGGATGTAAGATTGGAGCTCAGTCTACCGATACCTCCACAAGGCCAGTCGGCGGAGGCTTACTACAAAGAGTACATCCGGCGGATGAACCCGTCAGAGTTCCCGCAAGGCCTGGGGGATGAAGCTTGGGCCGACCCGCAAGATGGCGATTTGCTGGTCAGAGATGGCGAATTCTTTTTCATGCTGGAGGAGCACACTTTCGAAAGTGGGGTCTACGAGCGGACCCAACAGCTGGCCGAGCAAATCCTTGTCAACGTGGATGTTCTCGGCGATGGGTAAAGAGCGGTCGTGTCACGGGCAGGCCGATTCGCCATCTCCTAGAGCATGCCGCATAAGCCTGGGCGATCGAACATGGAAGAGCCACGTTTGTTGCCGGGCCGCTAAACGTCAGGCAATCAGTGACCTATAGGCCCCTTCGGTGTTGTAACATTTGAGGGGAAAGCCGCGAGGGATGGAGAATCAGTGGCCCCAACATTGCAGGTAGAGAACCTCTCCTTTCGCTATCGCGATCGAGAGGATCAGGCCATCCAGGACATTGATTTCTCGGTGGAAGAGGGAGAACTGCTTCTGCTCGCCGGCGCCAGCGGGAGCGGCAAGACCACCTTGATTCGCTGCATCAATGGCCTCATTCCGCGGTCCTATAAGGGCGAAGTCGATGGCCGGGTTCTTATCCAGGGCGAGGATACCTCGGGCATGAAGCTAGCCGAAATTTCGCAGCGAGTGGGAACACTGCTGCAGGACCCCGAGCGCCAGATTCTGGGAACCAAGGTCATCAACGAGGTTGCCTTTGGCTTGGAAAATCTCGGTCTTCCTCGGCCCGAGATTCGCGAGCGAGCGGAAGCAGCATTGGCTCGATTAAATATTGAGCACCTGCGGGATCGGGAGACGTATCTCCTCTCCGGCGGCGAAAAACAGAAGGTGGCTTTAGCCGGGGTCCTGGCGATGGAGCCAAAGCTGTTGCTGTTGGATGAGCCCTTGGCCAGCCTGGACCCCTCCTCCGCCTATGAAGCCTTGAATATTGTGCGCCAGTTGGCGGACGGCGGCATGAGCGTGTTGCTGGTAGAGCACCGGGTGGAAGAGGTGCTGCGCGTCAACCCGGGACGGGTGTTCTATATGGAAGGCGGACGTGTTCGCTACCTCGGCCCCGCGGATGGGCTGCACGATAAAGTGGATTATCACGAAGTCAAGTTGCCGGCTGAACACCTGATAGAACAAGCGGCGCGCGATCCGGCGCCCGCACGGTTTAATCCCAGCGTAACCAGGAAAGCGGAGCAACAGCAGGCATTGGTCCAGTTTGAGGGGGTGGCTTTCGGCTATGAAAAGGGACCGGATGTGCTCCACGGCATCGATCTGGCCATATCCCCCGGCGATATTATTGCTGTCTTGGGTCCGAACGGCGCCGGTAAGACCACACTGGTGAAACATGCCATCGGGCTATTGTCACCGCGTAACGGTAGGGTGACGGTCGGAGGCAGGAACACGAAAGAGCTGAGCATCGCCGAAATTGCAGGCACGCTGGGCTATGTTTTTCAGAGTCCCAGCCACATGCTCTTCGCACCGAGCGTAGGCGAAGAGATGGCCTTCGGCCCGCGCAACCTGGGGCATGATAAAGAGCAAATTGAGAAGGAGGTTGCCTATGCCATTGACGTGATGAATCTGACAGGCATGCGGGACGATCCGCCGCTGGCGCTTTCCTTTGGCCAGCAAAAACGGGTCAGCATCGGCGCGATTCTGGCAATGCGCTCAAGAATTCTGGTGATGGATGAGCCGACGGCCGGCCAGGATTATAAGAATTACATGAGCTTCATGGACTCGATACTTCAAACACCGGGCTTTGAAGCCATTCTGTTCATCACCCACGACATCGATCTGGCGGTTGTTTACGCCAATCGCGTGCTGCTTATGTCAGATGGAAAGCTGGTGGCCGATGGGCCACCGGAGGAAGTACTGGCAGACTTCGACCGGCTCAGGGAGTGCAACCTGATTCCAACGTCGCTGCTGCGAGCGAACATGGACCGGTTGGAGCAGACGGGGGAGTTCATGCGTGCCGAGGCCCTTGCCCATGCCAAGGCAGCCTGAGCTTCCGCGAACAGCGCATCTTTAATCGACCGAGTGGATCTGGAGGAGGAACTCATGAACAACGACTCTAGGCTTTGGCAAGTGCTGGGAGCGCTTCTCGGGGTGGTCGTGTTTTTCGCAGCGATCATCCTGATCGGTGGCTCCATGAACGAGTCGCTGCAGATTCAGGAGGCGGCCGGGCTCCGTTTCCTGTTCGTCGGCATCGGCCTGCTGATCGTGTTCGCGATCTACTGGTTTACCCGGGACAGCGACATCTGGCAGGTCGGCACCCGTGAGGTGGTCTATATGGCCATCGGCGCGGCGCTCTACGCCGTCTTTTCCTATCTGTTTAACGGAACCGTGTTTGTCGTGCCCTCGGTCAGCCAGGTTTCACTGAGGCCGGCCATCGCCATTCCGATGTTCTTCGGCTATGTCTTCGGCCCCGTCGTTGGCTTTTTCAGCGGCGCGGTGGGGAACATGTTCGGGGACGCACTGACCGGCTTTGGCCTTTCGCCGCAATGGAGCGTGGGTAATGGGCTGATTGGTCTGATTGCTGGCATGGCCGGACTGTACGACAACAAGCGCCGTGGCCTTAACACGGTGTTGATCGTGAGCGCGGTGCTGGCTGGCATTGCCACGCTGTTGTACCTGCTCAATCCGAATATGGACAACATGCTGTTCTTCGCACCGGACGAAGGAATCTTTGGCGACGCAGCAATGTCCACCTTTGCCGGCCTTTCGGCCGTGATTGGCCTGATACTGGTGGTGGTGGTGCGCTTTGCCTTCGACGATCCGGATATCCAGGCGGCCGTAACCTGGTCGATGTTGGGCAACTTCATCGGCATTGGTTTCGCAGCCATCTCGGACATCTGGATCAACGGCTTCTCGCCGGAAGTGGCCATCGTCGGTGAGTTCATCCCGGCGGCGGGTCCAAATATGATCTTCGCCGCCATCTTGGTGCCCATTCTGGTGCGGGCCTGGGATGCGCTGCAGCGTCAGACGGGACGATAACGAACGGAAGCAAGGGCGAGGGTCCGTCCATAGCGGATCCTCGCCCTGGAAGTTGATAGAGACATGCTGGTCAGCTGGCGTTATCGAGAAAGAGATTCCATCATCCAGGCCTTCGATCCCTCCGCCTGGCTGATCTTCTATGCGTGTTTTATCGGCTCGACGCTGTTCTTCTGGGACCTGCGCGTGCTGGCCGCCTTCCTGGCGGTGGCGCTGCTGGTTGTCTTCACCTCTGGGGTAACGTGGGAGGAGTCCAGGCGGGCCTGGATTTTCATCGGCGGCTTCATTACGTTCTTTGCCTTTTTGACTTTTCTGACAGGGCGGGGCGGCGTCGAGGTCTATGAACAAGAACACGTGATCCGGACGCTCCGGGCCCCCTTCAGCCTCCTCGGCTGGCGCCCAACGGTCGAAATAAGCATCGAAAAGCTGATG
>JBKHKF010000409.1:0-2687 GCA_046537745.1 Anaerolineales bacterium
TGTGCTCCCCTCGACGGAGTGTTTCCGTAAGCTCCAGGTTTCGGCGGGTGGCCGCATCAAGCACCATGAATTCATCGATGGAATAGGTGTGAATGTCATCCAACAAACTGACCGTGGGCTGTTGCGTTTCGCCGAGATAATCCAGGATTGCACCTGCCGCCCGGGTGGCGAGCGGTTTTCCTGCAAGCCCAAAGCCGTCCAGCGAAGCAACACAAAAATGATCCTGGAGGCCGCCGGTGGTCCGATCGAGCGTGAAGCGCCAATCCGGCCATGGCGTTCGGTGGATACCCTCCGAGAGCGAGACATGAAAGGACTCTGGATGCAGTAATTCGGCCGGCTCAAGCCGTCGGACCTCCTGCCGGACTCCTTCACCCGAATCGGCGGCGCTGAATTGGGTGGCGGCGAATTCGCCCGTGGTGATATCGACGTAGCCGACTCCGATCTCGCCCCCCTCCTCGAGCACGGCCACCAGGTAATTATTGGCATCCCCCGGCAACAATCCCGGTTCCACCACGGTACCGGGTGTCACCACCCGCACCACCTCCCTGGGGAAAAGTCCTTTTACCGGGCCATCTCCGACCTGCTCGCAAATCGCCACGTGGTAGCCGCGTTCAATCAAGCGCCCGATGTAGTTTTCTGCAGCGTGATGTGGGATCCCCGCCATCGGGATTTTCTTTCCTTTGGCGACATTGCGTGCGGTGAGAACAATATCGAGCTCTCTGGACGCGATCTTCGCATCCTCATCGAAAGTCTCGTAAAAGTCGCCCAGACGAAAGAACAAAATCGCATCTGGATACTGCGATTTAATGTCCAGATATTGCTGCCGAATCGGGGTGGTGTCGCTGTCGTTGGCCATGGTTTTTGCATTCTAAGGCGGCCCGGAGGAAACAGCAAGAAGCTATGCTATACTGCCGCCATGAATACCCAATACCTCGCTGTGGACATCGGTGGAACCAACATGCGGGTCGCTCGATTCGACCAGGAGGGAGCGGTTCCGGCGGACCTGACCAAAGTGCCAACACTTGCTGATGAGGGACCGGATGCTGTCATTCAACGCATGGTGGAAACCATTAAATCCATCCTGGACCCTGAAAATCCTGACATTCGCATTGGCGTCGGTGCGCCAGGTCCGATCGATCCACGCCAGGGATTAATTTACGAAGCGCCGAACTTGCCCGGCTGGATCGATGTCCCACTGCGGGACCGGCTGCAGGATCACTTCGATTGTCCCATCGCCATCGGCAACGACGCCAACGTGGCTGCCCTGGGTGAATGGCGGCACGGCGCTGGGCGAGGCTCGGACAATATCATCTATCTGACCATCAGCACGGGAATTGGCGGTGGTGTTGTCACCGACGGCCAGCTGCTCATTGGGGCAAAAGGAGTGGGCGCTGAGCTTGGCCATTTGTTGGTGGAGCCGGATGGACCGCGCTGTGGCTGTGGAAAGTACGGACATCTGGAGGCGGTCGCCTCTGGAACAGCGATTGCGCGGACTGCGCGTCAGCGATTGGCTGCCGGCGCATCCTCTTCGCTCAGCGACATTGAAGGCGAGCTGACTGCCGCCGAGGTCGGCGAAGCCGCCATCTCCGGAGATGATCTTGCGACCAAGATCATTCTGGAAGCGGCCGAATACATTGGCCGCGCCATGGCAGATTACTGCCATATTTTCAATCCGGCGATTTATGTCCTCGGCGGGGGCGTTTCCCAGCTCGGGGATTTCCTTTTCGATCCTATTCGAGAATCCCTCGAGCGCCACGTGATGCATCCAATTTACGTCGAAGATCTGATGATCGCAGCCGCCGAGCTCGGTGACGACGCCGGCCTGGTGGGTGCAATGGCGCTGGCCGAAGCGCTTTAGTGCTGCTTAACTATTGAGGCATCTATGGTAAGCGGTGATCCGCTCCTCTACCTTGTGATCGGGTTGGCGCTTGCATTCGCCTTCATTAACGGTTTTCATGACAGCGCAAATATAGTCTCAACGGTCATTTCCTCGAGGGCTTTGAGCCCTCGAGCTGCTCTGTTATTGGCGGCTCTTTCCGTCCTGGCCGGCCCTTTCTTGTTCGGCGTGGCCGTCGCCCGAACCGTCGGCGCCGACTTGCTGCAGCCCCGCGCGCTTCAGCCTGATGTCCTGGTAGCCGCCATGCTGGCCGCCATCCTCTGGAATCTAATCACATGGTACTTTGGCCTGCCTTCCTCCTCCTCCCATGCTCTGTTTGGCGGGCTGCTGGGATCGGCACTGGTGCTGGCAGGACCTGGGGTGATTCTGGCTGATGGCCTATGGACGATCCTCATCGCGCTGGTGCTTTCTCCCATCCTGGGCTTGATCGTCGGCTTTCTCTTGCTCCGGCTCCTCTTATTCCTGCTCCGGAGCGCGACACCTCGCGTCAATCGTTTGCTCCGCAGAGGACAGATCCTGACGCTCATCGGTTTGGGCTTGAGCCATGGATCCAACGATGGTCAGAAAACGATTGCCATTTTGACGATGGGGCTGGTGGCGACAGGCATCCTGGAAGAATTTCAAGTCCCACTCTGGGTCATCGCCGTCAGCGGACTTGCGATGGCGCTGGGGATGTACTTCGGGGGCTGGCGTCTCATTAAAACCCTGGGTGGCCGCCTCTACCGAATCCGGCCGATCCATGGCTTCAGCTCCCAGATCGCAGGGTCAGGCGTGATCCTTGGCGCAGCGC
>JBKHKF010000410.1:0-2684 GCA_046537745.1 Anaerolineales bacterium
ACAGGGGTATGATCATCGGTCGCTCGGTGCTCTTTGCTGTCGTGGCAGCGATTGTCGGGGGCTTTCTGCCTGGGATGTACGTGCGACGGGCGCAGAAAGCCCGCCTGAAGAAGTTCGACCAGCAGCTCGGTGATATGTTGAACTTGATGGTGAATGGGCTGCGAGCAGGTTTCTCAACGCTGCAGGCGATGGAAGCTGTCAGCCGGGAGCTGCCGGCTCCTATCAGCACAGAATTCCACCGAGTGGTCCAGGAGATTCAGCTTGGTATCACGATGGAAGAGGCGCTCGATCACATGCTGCGCCGTATTAACAGTGACGACCTGGACATGGTCATCACCGCGATCAACGTCCAGCGGGAGGTCGGTGGTAACCTGGCCGAAATCCTGGACACCATTTCGTACACTATCCGGGAGCGCGTTCGCATCCGAGGCGAGATTCAAGCGCTGACGGCGCAAGGCCGAGCCACTGCCTGGGTCATCTCGCTGTTGCCAGTCATTCTGATGGGGATCTTGTTCCTGGTGAACCGGCCCTATCTGATGGAGTTCTTTAATCCAGCGACTCGCGCTTGCGGTATTCCCATGCTTATTGTGGCCGGATTGATGATTCTTGCTGGTTTCTTCATCACGCAGAAGATTGTCGATATTGATATTTAGTCCGATTGTGCGTAAGGCTTGCAAATTGTGCGGTACGACCTCCGGAGGTAGTACATGAGTGCTCTTCCTATATTAGCTGTTCTTGCTGGCGCTGTTGTGCTGGCTCTGATCCTGATAATTGCCGGCGTGCTTGCTCCCACGCCGGAAGATCCCATTCAGTCACGGCTTTCTGAACTCAGCGTCCAGGATGATCCGGTCACGCTCGAGGAAATCGAGCTGCAGCAGCGATTCTATGAACGGGTCATTCTGCCATTCTTTAATTCCATTGGCGAAATTGCCCAGCGCTTCACACCGCAGGCAACATTGGAGAACGCGCGCCGGCGGCTTCAGATGGCCGGCAATCCGATGCGGCTTGAGCCGGCCTTCTTCTTGGCCACCCGCTTTGTACTGGCGATCATGTTCGGCGGATTGATCATGCTGGTCTACCTGATCACCGGCCGGAATTGGCTGCAGGGCATTCTTATCTCCTTCGGCTTCCTGCTGCTCGGCTTTTTTATGCCGGACCTATGGCTCTCGAGCTTGATCAGCCGGCGTCAGCGGGATGTCTTCCGCGCGATGCCGGACGCATTGGACCTGCTCACAATCTCGGTGGAGGCTGGCTTGGGCTTCGATTCCGCCATGGCCAAGGTCCATGAGAAATGGGACAACGACCTGGCGTTGGAGTTTGGCCGGGTGATTCAAGAAATCCGTCTTGGTAAGCTGCGTCGCGAGGCGCTGCGGGATATGGCGGATCGACTGGGCGTCACCGAGATGACCAGCTTCGTTGCAGCTGTCATTCAATCCGAGCAATTGGGTGTTTCGATGGCCAAGGTGCTCCGGATTCAGTCAGATCAGATGAGGGTTCGGCGACGACAGATGGCGGAAGAGGAGGCGCACCGGGCGCCGATTAAGATGATTTTTCCCATCGGATTGCTCATCTTCCCATCGCTTCTCATTATCCTACTCGGGCCTGCGGGAATGATGCTGCTGCAATCCCCACTCGGCGGTATTCTGGGCGCGGGCGGGCCGTGACGATCGGGTCGAGAAGGTAGTAGTCGAAGCCTAAAGGAAAGGCAATTATAGGCAGGTCCATGGGGGAGACCTCGCTGAAGAGGGCAAGGGAGTGGATCGATCCGCTCTTGGGTTCCCTGCTCGATCTTTTATTTCCTCGCCGTTGTGCCGGCTGTGGTCGGCCTGGCGAGGTTTGGTGTTTAAGATGCCAGAGTCAGCTGGAGATCTTCCCGCAGGCGCGGTGCCAACACTGCGGGCGAAATACACGGGGAATGGGCGTCTACTGCGGTCCGTGCCTGGAGGCTTTGGCTCACCCGCCTATACTTTCTTATGCCCGCTATCGTCAGCCGTTAAGGCGGGCTTTGCTCAGTCTTAAATACCGGGCGGACATGGAGCTGGCTGGGATCATGGCGGGGTGGCTTCGGGAGCTGTGGCTGGGTTCCGGTTGGGAGGCTACCATGGTTGTTCCGGTGCCGCTAAGTCCGAAGCGGTATCGAAAACGGGGCTACAATCAAGCGGACCTCCTGGCCAGCGCGCTGGCGGAATTGATCGGCATAGAGCATCGGACAGATGTGCTGTGGAGGAGCCGTGAAACTGGGTCTCAGGTGGGCCTGGATTATCAGCAGCGATGGCGCAACGTGGCCGGCGCTTTCCAGGCGAATGCAGAGAAGACGGCCGGCGACCGCGTTCTTCTCGTGGACGATCTATACACGACGGGTTCGACCTTAACGGCGTGTGCGGAAGCATTTACGAATGCAGACGATGTGTTTGGGATAACTGTTGCCAAAGCCTGAAACAACGAACGAGAGGAGCGTAGATGAGCATCAACGTGAATGTCAATACGAGGAACATGGATGTCAACGATCGCCTTGAGGATTACATCCACCATAAAATTGACAAGCTCGATCGTTTCCTGGATATCCTGGAGTCCGCCACTGTCGATCTGACTTACGCGCAATCGGCAAGAGCGGCCGACGATCGACAGGTCGCTCAAATTACACTCAGGGGGCCGGGCGTATTGTTGCGTGCTGAGGAACGCAC
>JBKHKF010000411.1:0-2665 GCA_046537745.1 Anaerolineales bacterium
AGTTAAGGAAGCGCCGGCCTCGCGTGCTGCCTCTTTCAATCCGCCAACTTTCACTTGTGCGGTCAGGCTGACATACGGGAAGTCCATCTTTCTATACAGCTCAAACTGTGCCCGCCTTGGCCATTCATCTATATTGATCCGTCTCAAATTTCCTCCCCAGGAGATGGGTTGTGGAACCTAAGTTTATCCGGAAAGGCGTGCCTCCAGCATGCATTGGAGATCACCGCTCATTATGTCCTTCGCTAAAGGAAATCGCAGTTCACAGGCTGAGCGATCAGCCGAGGGTGCCGGTAAGAAGGCCGACGACGACACGTCCCAACAACTGAAACAAGCCGATCGTGACCACAGTCGTCGAGACCGTCCCGAGCACGCTCAGGACGAGACCGATATCGGCCAGGTGATGGAAGATCAGCAGTATCAGTACGTGACCGTAAAAGATCAAGCCCAATCCTAAGATAGGACCAAAGAGCGGCACATAGGCCAGGCTGATAGCCAGCAACAGCAAGAACAAGAACACGGAAGATACAAAGTAAAGGAACGACCAAAATATGCCAGGTGCTCGCCCTCCCAACAGGCGTGCATATAAATAGGCGACAGAAGCCCAGAGCACCATACCTAGCGCCAATCCGAAGGAGAACCCAACCAATTCAATGATCCCGGCCCCGGTGCTGGAAAAACCGGAGACCCCCGCCAGCATCACAAATGCGCCCACCAGCAGTGTCGCCAGGCTGAACGGCGCGCTGCTTTGATCAAACCGCTCGAGCTTCAACACGCTGGCCGCACCCGGCTGGACGAGAATCTCGTAGGCAACCGCAACCCTGCGCCTTATTCTCTCAAGCATTGATGATCTCCTCAATCATCGGGGCCGATATCATCTTTGTAATCGTCCCGAATCACAAGAAACCCCCAGCGCAGACCCCGGTTTCTGAGCCAATAGTCAAAATTCACGAATAACAGGATCAACCCAATGATTACAAAGAGAAGATTCTCACCAATCATCACGCCAGCCATGGCGGCCACCACCAACATCAACCTGGTGTGGTGGACCGGAGGCACCAGTTCTGACCTGGCGATCCGTCTCACCAGCAAGAGCGAGAAGATCGATAGCACAAGCGGAAGCGTGAGCGAGCCAAATCCGCTGACAAAGCAATTGGTCGCCCCCGGATCGAGCATGCATTCCCACTGACGTAGAGCGAGGAAGTGCAATAGCGAAAGTACGGCCACGGTTTCCATGGCCGCGATCGAAAGCCAGAACTTCCATAAGGCACCCAGACGTACGCGGCCCACGAACTGGATCAGCGCAAGAGTCATCGGCAGGACGATGGCTATTCTGCCAGGCCATGGTCCAAATGCCAGATCAGGCATATGTCATCGTCTTCCACACGGACAGTCAATCAACCATCTTGCCGGAGACCAGTAAATCCAGCTATACACAGACAGCAGCTATCAAAGCAGCAAAATGAAGCCAAAAGCGAGTTCCGAAGCCAGGCTGATCCAATTCGACCGATCTCCGGAGCGGTCGATAACGATGGCCATGGTGCGGGAGGCAGCGAGCGCGATATAAACCAATGCCACCGTTCGATAGGCACCATCACCGGGAAACAAAAGCGGGGCGGCTCCCAGGCCGATGAACAGTCCACCAAAGATAACCCGCATTTCCGTCCGCCCCCGGGATGTCGGCAGCCCCAGACCAGTGAACTTGGCGGCGGCATCTGGTCTAGCGAAGGACAGCAGGCCTATGCCAATGGTCGCGATCAGAATAAACACTTGAATGACAATCAGAAGCATCATCTTTACCCTTCCAGCCCTGGGTCGCGCTCACAATTTCCGCAGTTTTGTTTATACACAACAGAACAGCCATAGACACTGCCCATTCGAACCTCCGAACAATCATACACGTTGAAAGGGAACCACTTGAACTTCAACCGCCTACCCATCACTCATTCCACTCAATGGAAGATGAAATGAGAACCTGAACCGCGCACCCAATCTCGTTTCCAGGGGCCTTCAATCAAGCGTTGGAAACAAAAAATGCGCCTGCGATCACCAACACAGTCCCCAGCAAGAGCCTGCCAACGTCCAGATTCCGGCTCTCGGCGAAGATGGCCAATCCCAGCCCGACGGTGATCAGCACATTAGCGTTATAGAGCGGCGAAAGCTGCGCAATGGCGGCATCAAACCGGATGAGCGCCAGCGAGATCAGGCCTGCACCGAGTGCGAAGGCAGCCCCGCCAGCCAAGGCAAACCAGAGGGAGCCGGTCGTTGCTTTCGGATCAGCCAGGATCCATCGAAAAGCCCATCCAACGACAAAGGTTGCCGCTCCAAAGCCGATGAGGTAAATCGAGACAGTCCCGCCCGACCTTGCGCTCCACTTTTGGAACACTCCGGCCAATCCATACAATACCGCGGGGATAAAGCCACCAACCACGAGCGGCCACCAGCGATCGGCCATTTTCGAGCCTTTCTATATGAGCTTATACTGACGGTACTTTACATCAGAAGTTGGGCCAGCACTGCATGCCTGCACCAACATTCGAGCCCAGGCGGAGATGGCCCTTCTGGCCGTCTCTCTTTATCTGTTCCAATCGCTCTGGCGATCGCCGGCGCAAGCAGTTCTCATCCGCATCCACCTCTTCCCCCCGGCAATCACCGGCTTCCTGGCCCT
>JBKHKF010000412.1:0-2656 GCA_046537745.1 Anaerolineales bacterium
GCTCAGCATCGTTGAGAAGCGGAGATTCCATGAAACGACAGGCTGACCTCGTGATCATTGGCGCCGGTATCGTCGGCGCCAGCTCTGCATTTCACCTGGCCAAATTGGGCTGGCGTAATATTCTTGTCGTCGATAAAGGGCCGTTGTTTGACACCGGAGGTTCCACTTCCCATGCCCCCGGTTTGGTGTTCCAGACCAACGGTTCCAAGATGATGTGCAGCTTTGCTCAATACACCGTGGATCTCCTCGGCCAGCTCCATTCCCTTGAGCGGCCGGTATTCTATCCGGTGGGCGGGATTGAGGTTGCGCAGTCCAAAGCTCGATGGCAGGACCTCAAGCGGAAGCACGGCTGGGCGCAATCCTATGGCCTGGAATCGGAGCTCATCACAGCGGAGGCCGTTCAAGAGCATGTTCCCTTGGTGGACCCTTCGATCATCGAGGGTGGTTTTTACGTTCCCAGCGATGGTGACGCTAAGGCTGTGAATGCGGTAGAGGCGATGGCCGAGTACACAAAGGAGTTGGATGCGGCGACTTATCATGGTGGGATAGAGGTGACCGGCTTCGAATTGGACAAGGGGCGCGTTACGGCGGTAAACACCAATCAGGGCTCTATCAGGACGGAGCAAGTTCTGCTTTCCACCAACATCTGGGGGCCTGTACTGGGTGATCAGCTGGGTATGGACCTACCGTTGATGTCGGTGGAACACCAATACCTGATATCGGAGCCGCTCAAGGAGTTGGCCGGTGAAACTCGTGAGATCGTACATCCGATCCTGCGCCATCAGGATGCCTCTATGTACTTCCGTCAGCACCAGGATGCTTATGGCATCGGTTCCTATAACCACGATCCTCACCTGGTTGATCCCTATGATGTCGGCAGGGACGCGATGCGACCGTTTACAGAATCCGACTTTGAAGCGGCCCGGCGCGCGACCGACGAACTGCTCCCACCTCTGCGAGGGGCGGAGTACGTTACCCGCTTCAATGGCATGTTTGCTTTCACCATCGATGGATACCCTATTTTGGGACCGGCCCCACATTTGGCAAACGTCTGGGCGGCCATCGGCGTTTGGGTCACACACGCCGGCGGCGTCGGCCGGGCGATCGCGCGGTGGATGGACCAGGGATTCCCTGGCGAGGATTTGCATGAGGCCGATATCAGCCGATTCCATGATTACGCTACTAGCAAGCATTATGTACGGCGAACCACAGCTCAGCAGTACCGGGAGGTTTACGACATTATCCATCCCAAGCAGCAGATGGAGCACACGCGGCACATTCGATTGGCTCCATTTCATGATCGATTGAAGGAGCTGGGCGGGCATTTTTTCGAGAGCGTCGGATGGGAACGACCCCAGTGGTATGCTGCCAATGAGAGCCGCCTGCCTGAATATCGAGATCGGATTCCGGAGCGGGAGGGGTGGGAGGCGAAGTATTGGTCGCCGCTGGAAGGTGTCGAGCATCTGGCCACTCGGGAAAGCGTCGGGCTTTTTGAGCTGAGTTCCTTTGTCAAAATGGAGGTCAGCGGTTCCGGCGCAACAGCAGCGCTCCAGCGGATCACGGCCAACAGCGTCGAGGTTCCGGTGGGGACGATCGTTTACACCTCAATGCTTAATCCAGACGGCAAGATCAAGACGGATCTGACAGTGACCAGGCTGGGCGAGGACCGCTATTGGATCCTCACCGGTGGGGGCACCGGCATGATAGATCTCGCCTGGATCCGGAGCCAATTAGCCGCCGAGGAGTCGGTTCATATCGGCGACATTTCCTCCGCGTACACCTCGGTCGGCCTCTGGGGACCAAGGGCAAGGGAGGTGCTGCAACCTGTCACGCAACAGGATATTTCGAACAAAGCCTTCCCCTATTTCACCGCCAAGGATTTGATGGTTGAGTCCATTCCCGTTAAGGCCTTTCGACTTTCGTACGTTGGTGAGCTCGGGTGGGAGATATACACGCCTACCGAATTCGGCCGGCAGCTTTGGGATGTGCTATGGCGTCAGGGGCAGCAGCACGATATCATCGCTGCCGGCATGGGCGCCTTTGACTCGATGCGGTTGGAAAAAGGCTATCGGGCGCTCGGGACGGATATCCACGAGGATTATGATCCCTTTGAAGCCGGCCTTGGCTGGGCGGTCAAGTTAGATCAGGGCGACTTCATTGGTCGTGAGGCGTTGATCAAGGTTAAGAAGGAAAAAATCAAGCGCATGTTGTGTTGCCTGACGATGGATGAGGGTGTTGCCTTGGGCAGTGAGCCTGTTCTGGCGGAGGGTAAGATTATAGGATATATCACCAGTGCCAATTATGGTTACAGCGTTGGCAGGTACATTGGTTATGCTTACCTACCGGTGGATTATTCGAAAAAAGGAACTAATGTCGAGATCGAGTATCTCGGCCAACGGTTCCCGGCAAGGATTGTGGATGATCCTCAGTTTGATCCGGGTATGGAGAGATTGAAGAGCTAAGGAAGAAAATGGCAGAGTACAAAGTGCTCTATTGGCATGGTATCCCAACGCAGGTCCGAGCCGAGGACGAAAATGGGCGCACCGGCGTACAGCTGCCGGAGCGGTTCCAGTTGGCTATTGATGAGGCGGCGATGGCTGCCCACCTCATCGATGAGGATGACTATCTGGAGGGTTTCCGCTGGAGCGAATTAATG
>JBKHKF010000413.1:0-2646 GCA_046537745.1 Anaerolineales bacterium
GCTTCGAAGTACGGGTCGCTGAAGTCAACCATCTCCTCGCGCTCACCGGTGATGGTCGCAGCCGAAATGACGGCGTCAAACTCGCCTGAAGCCAGCGCGACGAAAATGCCATCCCAGCGGGTGTTTACCAGCTCGTACTCAAAGCCAGCTTCCTGCGCGATGGCATCAATCATTTCGATGTCGAAGCCTGTGATGTTGCCCTCTTCATTGACGAACTCGAAAGGCGGATACTCGGCGTTTGTGCCGATCACGACCGTGCCGAGATCTGAGGCGGGTGCCTCGGTGGCAGCGCCGCCGCAGGCTGAAAGGGCGACGGCAATTAGAACCAAGAGGCTTACAAATTGCAGTTTTTTCATGTTCTCTCCTCCATACTTGAAACAGTTGAGCGATCAGTGGATGCTCCCTATAGATGCCTCCTTCCGGGCTGCTGGACTCTTGCTGGCTTTGATTCAACTAGGATAGCGTCATCCACCCGGAAAGGCAAGGACGCGGAGTGTTTTTTGTTGTAGTCCAATGAATATGTCAGGGTCGAACAGTTCAGTGAAAATACCAGTGCCGATGGCGGCGAGGACAAGAAGGGAACTAATACAGCTCGATGTGCGTTGTGGCGGCTTGAATGGGGAGGGCAGGGGCCATCATCGCCACCATATCGTTGACAGAGGTCGAAAGATGGAGGTGGTCCGGAATAAGTTCGATCAATGGCGTAATCTCGGGACTGGCCCCGACCTCGGCCGCGCGCTGACTCATGGCGTTCAGCAGGCGGCGCTGCAGAGACAGGCTGGCCGAGGCATCTCCTTCCGTCATGCTGAGGATGCCCAGCACTTCCTGACCGCTGAAGGTGGCGTCGTTGATGCGGACGCCACCGAGATAGTCAATGGCTTGAGCGAAACCAGCCTCGTCAAGCGTAATCGTGGCGTTGGCTTCGAGCGGCACGCCGCGGTAGAGAGCTTCCAGAAAGGTTTCGGATGGTCCTTGTCCTTGATTAAAGCTGAAGTGCTCCTGGATGGGTGCTGGCGGATCGCCAGGGATGGTCAGATCCAACGGGATCCCCAACAAGAACAAATCCTTGGAAGGGGGGCGAAAGCTGAGCAGCCAAATAGCTCGCAGCTCGGGGTCTGGCCTGGAGAGGTCATCCACACCTACCACCAGCAGCGTTCTTTCGGTCTGCTTGGGAGCAATTGTTGCGGCAGTTCGAGGCTGTGTAGGTCGAGATGGATTTGGCTCGGCTGGGTTGCCCTGCAGGAAAGCTGTGTACAGGCCAATCAGGAAGAAAGCGCCAGCGACGATGATGAGCAGGGCAAGTGAAGGACGGCGAGCCATATTCCCCATTTCACGGGAGGGATTAAAGGGACTTTGCCCGGATTGTAACCCGGGCAAAGACTAGCTGCAATTGATTAGGAGGTCTAGAAGATCCCGGCCTCGATCATCAAGCCCAAGCCGCGCCCGATGATGAAAGCAGCCGTTGCGATAATCACGATCGGCGCCACGGTCAGCGCTCGGTAAACCTCCTGCCGGTGTCGAAGCGCCAGTCTCATCAAACGGGCGACGGCTCGCCAGAAAGTAAGCTGCGCACGTGTTATCAGATAGTCCATGGAAATATTCATCATTTCACCTCGATGTGCTCATACGTAATATGCTGCCGCGTTCATCGGCGACCACGCGTACGATACGGTTGATGCTGCGTCCACCGGGCAGTTCAGCTTTTCCTTTGTAAACCAGCAGGTACTGCTCTTTGCCGTTGTTCCCCTGACGTTTCACACTTGGGTTTACGCCTTTCATTTCGGGGAAGGATTGGCTTACCTGGCGGCTGATTTTCGATTTCACCTTGTTCTTCATTAATAGCTCCTAACGAAGGGCGAGGCGCTGTCGGAGGAACGCTGGAACATCAAGGTCTTCCTCCGAGAATGTTCGGGCCGAGTCCTGCTCGCGCTCAAAGGCCTCTTTGTTGCTGGCGAAGCTGGCGAGATTGCTGCTGGAAACTGGTTTTGCACCTAACCCCGTCACGATCAATATGGCCTGGGCTCGCCCAGCCATATCGCTGTCCGAAGAGGCGCCAAGCACCAGATCGGTGTCTTCAGGCAGCTGCTTTCGCAGCTCGGTGATGGCATCGCCCACCTCAAAGAGTGCCAGATCCTCACCTCCGGTGAAATGCACCAGAATCCCCTTGGCTTGATCTAGATTCTCGACCTTGATCAGCGGGTGGTTGAGTGCTTGTTCAATGGCATTGGCGGCTTTGGCTTCCCCCTGACCCATGCCGATGGCCATCAAGGCTCCGCCGCCGTTCAGCAGGAGCTCGCGGACATGAGCAAAATCAACGTTGATCAAACCCGCTCGGGTGACCAG
Organism: Anaerolineales bacterium; assembly: GCA_046537745.1. Taxonomy (GTDB): domain Bacteria; phylum Chloroflexota; class Anaerolineae; order Anaerolineales; family E44-bin32; genus DASWJQ01. The sequence continues at coordinate 2,344 of JBKHKF010000413.1, forward strand.
TTCAGCGACACCCTGGACACCTTGACGCAGGACATCATCGGCCAGGCGGAAGGCCACTTCCAGACTCAAATCTCTGGGCACGATCTGCAGCAACCTGTCATTGGGAACCGTGATCAGTGTGTGGGCGTTGGGTTGGAGCCTTTTGACGCCTTCCAGCGCGTTCTGGGATCGGCGGTTCATCTCGAAGGCGAAGGGCATGGTAACCACTGCGACGACAACGGAACCGAGCTCGCGTGCAATTTCCGCAGCAACCGGGGCAGCGCCGGTGCCCGTGCCGCCGCCCATTCCCGCGGTGATGAACAC
>JBKHKF010000414.1:0-2637 GCA_046537745.1 Anaerolineales bacterium
CGCTGAATGCGATCCAGCTATCAGCCAATCCCACGCTACGAGGAGCGGAGAGCATGGCCCAGGTTTGGCGTCGGGTGGGACCGGAGCATGTCGGCTGCATCTCATTCCTGGGTGGGCTGCAGCGTCTGGTGCTTCAGCGAGAAAGTCTGTTTCCCAGCCACCCGCTGGCCCGGTTCCTGCTGGAGAGTTTCCCTGCCGGCCTTCGGACCTTCGGGGAATTACAGGAACTGCATGGCATTCCCGCCTATGTGCTGGCGGCCTCGCTCGATACCGAGACAAGGCGCGTTTTCGGCGATGATCCAGACGATAAACTGTTGGATGGTGCCATGGCCAGCGCGGCGCTCCCACCATATTTCGCTCCCTGGCGGGTGAATGGCCATTTCTATGTAGATGGTGGCATCTTCACCAACCTGCCGCTTCGTGTTGCCTTGGAGCGCGGTGCATCGGAGCTCACGGTGTTGTGGGTCAAGACGAGCATCAAAGCGCATCCGCCGAACACCGGCATGATCCGGGTGACTTCGGCAGCCTTCACCATGATGGTGCGAAATCTGAGCGCGCTGGAGCTGGATTGGGCCCGATCGCGGGGCATTCCCATCCGCCTGATCGAGCTGACGCCGCCTGAAGACGTCAGCTTCTGGGACTTCAGCCAGGTTGACCGGCTGATGGCTCATGGCCGCCGGGCGGCTGAGCGGTTGCTGTCGGAATCGAAGGACGCAGCGGAAGATCGCTGGTGGCGGAGATTACTGAGGGGCTGGCGTCCCGACGTTAGCTAAGCGGGCTCAGTCAGTCACAGTCAGGGCCCGAATTCACCAACGGCCAAGATATTGCCGCCGGGGTCCTTGAACCAGGCGGTTCGGTTGCCAGTATCATCGGTGGCAACGCCGCGCTCATCCGTTTTGATATGGGGCATGTCGTACACTTCGAATTGGACGCCGGCCTGCTGCAGTTCATTGAAGGCAGCGTCGAAATCATCCACGGTGAAACCGAGTGCGGTGTGGTCGGCTTGCGTAGGGGTCGGTCGTTTATACAGCAGGAACTGGGTGCCCTGGCCGCAGATGTAATGGGCGCTTTCTTCACTGGTGCCCGGACCGGGCTCCAAGCCCAAGATGCCTTCGTAAAACTGGCGCGCTTCGTCCAGGTCGACGACAGGCATGGTGGGAACTACAGCTGATTCCTTTAACATCTTCCTTCTCCCAGGCGAATGTTGAAGTTGCACTGACTATACAACATTCAGGGCTTAAATTAAGCAAGCATTGCGGAATCCTCCCCCGCTATCGTATAATCAAAATCCAAACTGGGGCGGTTAGCTCAGTTGGTTAGAGCGCTACGTTGACATCGTAGAGGTCGTTGGTTCGAGTCCAATACCGCCCACCTCAACTGAATGACCCGCGTTGACCGGGACGAGTAGCTGGAACCGGCGCGGCAAGGGAACGGGGATCGACGACTGAGAGTCCCCGACGCAGCTCTCCAGCCAAAACCACCCACGAGCGAGACGCCGGAAACCCCCGGGGAATATGGCGAACGGCTTGGCCCCGTTATCGGCCAATCGAGATGGATGATGATAGTCATCCAATCTGGGTGGAACCGCGAGCCAGCGAGCCTCGCCCCAGTAGGGCGGGGATTTTTTGTTTAACCATGCCGACCGGTAACCGGCGGCAGGAGGAGGCAGTGATGTCCGAGCAGAAGAAGGATTACGAGCAATCGGAGCTATATCGGATTCGCCATTCGGCCGCGCACGTCATGGCCCAGGCGGTGATGGAGATGTTCCCAGAGGAGGCCAAGCTGGCCATCGGCCCCCCGATCGAGGAGGGCTTCTACTATGATTTCGATTTGCCGCGCCCGCTGACCCCCGACGATCTTGAGAAAATCGAAGCGCGTATGCGCGAGATCATGGCCGGCAACCATGAATTCGAGAAGGAGGTTTTGGCGGCCGAACAGGCGAAGGAGCTGTTCCAGGACCAACCCTACAAGCTCGAACTCATCGAGGGCCTGGAAGAGGGCGAAGTCGATGACATGGGAGAGCCAATCGAGGAAAAGCCCGAGATTTCGATTTACCGCCAGGACACCTTTGTGGACCTGTGCCGGGGACCCCATGTGGATAACACGGGTCAGATCAACCCGGACGCCGTCAAGCTGATGAGCATCGCAGGCGCCTACTGGCGGGGCGATGAGAACAAGCCCATGCTTCAGCGGATTTACGGCACGGCCTGGAAGTCCGCCAATGATCTGGAGGAGTACCTCGATCGGCTGGAGGAGGCTCAGGAGCGGGATCATCGGCTGTTGGGGCGGCAGCTCGACCTTTTCAGTTTCTCCGAAGATGTAGGATCGGGGCTTGCCCTCTGGCACCCCAAGGGCGCCCGCATTCGGGCGGAGATGGAGAACTACTGGGCTCAGCGCCATCGTGAGGGGGGCTATGAGCGGGTCTACACGCCGCACATTGGTAAAGCCAATCTGTGGGAGACAAGCGGTCACCTGAAGTGGTATCAGGAGGGTATGTACGCTCCAATCCAGATCGAGGAGCAGGAATACTACCTTAAGCCAATGAACTGTCCCTTCCATATCAAGATCTTTCAAAACAAGATGCGCAGCTATCGGGATCTGCCACTGCGCTTTGCCGAGTTTGGCACGGTGTACCGC
>JBKHKF010000415.1:0-2625 GCA_046537745.1 Anaerolineales bacterium
GTTGAGGGCCATGCCACTGCCACCTGGCCTTGCTGGCAGTGCAGGGCTCGACCTCCGCTTGCGCCCTCCTTATCCAAATCCATCCCTGACGAAGGCTGCACGCAGATTCAAGTGGAACCATGGGTGAAGGAAGATGAGCGGCGGGTCCTGCTGGCGTTGATCCGAGATGCGACGATCGGGTAAGTGGGGCGTATCTGGTGCTCCCTCAAGGTGTTTGTTCAATAATGACCAAGGTTGTGATATCAATGGATTGGGAGAAGCCGATTGTGGGATTCAGTTTGTGAGCATCCATTCCGAGAGGCTTGATCGTCGAGCCGCATTGAAAGCAGGCGCAGGGGCGCTGGCAGGTTTGTTATTGCCCCGCGGCTTGCGGAAATCATATCAGCAGGAATTTCCTGAAGCTGCCCGTCTGGGGCGCATCGCGGTGGGCAAGATGGACCTTAAAGCCACCCCGAGTGTGGACAGCGCAACCGTGGGCTCGGTCTATCAGGATAATGTTGTGCCACTTCTGCATAGCGCAGTCGGCTGGCACCCTTATCGAACCAACCAACGCTGGTTCGAAACGCCCGATGGCTATCTTTGGGCAGGCCAGGTTCAGCCGGTTCGCAATGAGCCTAACGAACCTGTGGATTCGCTGCCGGAAACCAGCCTTGGGCCGGGCTTTTGGGCTGAAGTTTCAGTGCCGTATGTAGATCTGACGCTTATCAACCCTCCAGCCCGGGCTCCCTGGCTCAAGAATCAATTGGAAACAAATATGCCGCCGAGGTTTTTTTGGAGCCAGATTGTTTGGGTGGATGACATCCGCCAGGATGAGAATGGCCAGATCTACTACCGATTAAACCAGCGTTATGGCTATGGCGATTTGTTCTGGGCGGCGGCCGAGGCATTTCGCCCGCTCACCCTGGAAGATATGGAACCGATCCGATCCGAAGTCGAAGACAAGAGGATTATCGTCGATGTCGCTCAGCAGACCATGAGCTGCTACGAAGGTGAGCGAGAGGTGTACTTCTGCCAGGTTTCCACCGGCGCACGATTCAACGCCAGCGGGGAGAGGGTCGATACCTGGGGGACCCCTTTGGGGAGCCATAACATCTGGCGCAAGGCGGTTTCGCTCCCCTTGAGCGGCGGTTCAGCTGCGTTCGGCTGGGATCTGCCGGCGGTGGGCTGGATTTCCCTGTTTGTCGGCAGCGGTGTCGCCATTCATTCCACGTTCTGGCACAACAACTACGGCGAACCATCTTCCCGCGGCTGCGTCAACGCCGCGCCGGAGGACGCTCATTGGGTCTTCCGATGGACCAATCCTGTGGTGCCCTACGACCCGGGCGATATGACAGTGGGCATACCGGGCGGCACCGAAATCAGGGTGGTGGAATGATGGCTTTGATTCGATTTTCCTCAAAAGCCACGGGGCGAAAAGTCCGTCAATCTAAATTTCATACGATCCTCTGCTCCCTGCACTTTGTGTTCAGATTCTCCATAGCCTAGCTTGTCGGTTAAGGCGGCGCAGCCACTGTGCGCGGCGACATTTTCACAGCAGGGTGGACCCCAGGTGCAGGCGCGACACTGGCTTCCATCCTGACCCTGGGCATGAGCCAAGAGATTTCGGGACAAGCAATGCTGCTGGCCAGCGGATACGCTTTGGGCGTGGGGATTCTGTTTCTGGCGTTAGCCTCCGGTACGCTCCCCAATTCCAGCCAAATTTGGTCAGTACCGCAAGCCATTATTTTCTCCCCTTGAATACAAAATGTCATAGGCGCGTCCTGCAAGAAGTCATCAGCGCGCTCGCGTAGGCAATATGGCCCTGTCATGGGCGTCGCCTGCTGGGTAGAGTAATCTCAGCATGGATTCAAGTCCTGGGAGGATCAGATGAGAAAGGATCTTGTCCGGAAATGCTTCATTTCGGGGGGCGCCGGGGTTCTTGGCGCAGGATTGCTGGCCGGTATCTACTTCGGCCCCGTTTCTTGGGGTGAGAGCCCGCAGTATGCGCTGGATCAATTCATAGAAGCGGCCGTCTTTGTTGTTCTAGTCTTGCTCGCTATTGGCTTGCAGAGCGCGCTTTTCGCGCTGGATCGATTGATCCAAGCGTCGAGATGGAAGTTGACCATCCGTCAGGTGCACGCCAACCAGCGCGTAAACAAATGGGAGCTGGGGCGGGCGTCATGAGCGGAAAACGGGCAGAACTCAAGTTCCTATCCCTCGCTATTGTCGTCGCCCTGGTCATCCTGGGTAGTTTTTCTGCTGCACCGGCGAATGCGGCGGAGCCCATCCACATATTCTTCAGCGCGGGTTGCGCGGACTGCTGGCCGTACGTGCAGGACACGCTGACGCCCAGCCTGAGACAGGCGGGGATCGAGGCGCCGGCGGAGATCCACGATTACACGGTGCCGGAAGAGCGGGCCAGGCTGCTGGAGATGGCGGATGGACTCGAGATCCCGCGGTCCATCGCCGATTCGCTTTACGCGTTTGTGCCACACGAGGGCGGGGACCTGGTCATTTTGGGCCACGTGCCGCCGGATTTGATTCAGAAAGTCCTGGATTATCCGGCCCTGCCGGAGAGATTGATCATCTGGCAGCCGGAGATGCATGGGGAACCGACAGAGTATAGGCTGTGGGCCTGGCAAGGAG
>JBKHKF010000416.1:0-2621 GCA_046537745.1 Anaerolineales bacterium
CCCCCGAAGGACGCTTGCGTCCGCCGATCAGATCCAGAAGCTTCGTTGCCACCGCTGGCTCGATGGCTGCGTCGTAAAGTAAGCCCTCGACCGGCTCCAACCCCGCCTGGTCCACATTTAGTCTGGCGATCACCACACCGCGATTGTGTTCAATCAGTTCGCGAGCACGGTCCCCCTGGGCGAACCCGAGATGCAGTTGATACACATCGGCGTTGCCCTCGCGGTAGTTGACCTGGACCAGCGTCAGATACACCATCGACTTCTCAAGCTGGAGACTAACTGTATCCAGCAGTTCCGTCGACAGGATCCGTCGGGCCTTGCCCGCGAACCAACGCCGCGACTGCATATGATCGGGCAACAGTCTTTCGAGGCGGGTGCGGGCTTTGTTCTCGAAGACTTCGTCCCAGTTCCCGGCGACGTGAAGGGTGACCAGATCAGGTTCGTCAGCCACCAACGCCTGGTCTCGCTCCCGAACAGGCTCAAGGCTGAACCAGTAGAAACTGTGCGGTCCCAGAGTTAGAAAATACGGCAGGTCGCCAATACGGGGAAAGGGGGTCTGGCCGAACACCTCGGTGGGCACATGGTCTCTATAGGCCGAAAGGTCGAGTTCGACGGCCTGGACGAAGCGGGACAGGTTGACCACAATCAGAAGATGTTCATCCTGCCATTTCCGCAGAAAGACCAGGACCCTGCGGTTGTCTGGGTGGAGGAATTCAATCTCGCCTCGGCTGAAGGCGCTGAAGCGCTTGCGCACGGCCAGCAGCCGCTTCATCCACCACAGCAGCGACGAGGGGTTGTTCTGCTGGGCCTCGACGTTGAGAGCTTCGTAATGGTACTCCTGGTCCAGGATTACCGGCAGATAGAGCTGCTGAGGATTGGCGCGCGAGAAGCCTGCGTTTCGATCGGGGCTCCACTGCATCGGCGTCCGCACGCCGTTGCGGTCACCCACGTAAATATTATCGCCCATGCCAATTTCATCGCCGTAGTAGATCACCGGCGTGCCCGGCAACGACATCAGCAGGCTGTTCAGAAGCTCGATGCGCCGTCGATTGTTGCCCAACAAAGGCGCCAAACGCCGCCGTATGCCGAGGTTTACTCTGGCCTGAGGGTCCTGTGCATAAACCCGGTACATGTAATCCCGGTCTTCGTCTGTCACCATTTCCAGGGTGAGCTCGTCATGATTGCGCAGAAAGATGGCCCACTGGCTGGATTCAGGGATCGCCGGGGTTTGCTCCAGGATCTCGACGATGGGATACCGGTCTTCCATGTGAACCGCCATATACAGCCGCGGCATCACCGGGAAATGAAAGGCCATATGCGCCTCGTCACCATCACCGAAATAGGTGACGGCGTCCTCGGGCCACTGGTTGGCTTCAGCCAGCAGCATACGGCCTGGATAGTTCTTGTCGACGTGGGCACGCATTTCCTTTAAGAAGGCGTGGGTCTCCGGCAGGTTCTCGCAGTTGGTGCCCTCACGCTCGTACAGGTAGGGCACCGCGTCCAGCCGCATCCCATCGACGCCCATGTCCATCCAGAAATCAAGTACTTCAAAAATTGCCCGCCGAACCGCCGGGTTCTCAAAATTCAGATCGGGTTGATGGGAGTAGAAACGGTGCCAGTAGTAGGCCTCCGCCACTGGATCCCAGGCCCAATTGGAATGCTCATAATCCTGGAAGATGATCCGGGCTTCGCCGTATTTTTCTGGCGTGTCGCTCCAGACGTAAAAATCGCGGTGCCGGCTGCCGGGTTTCGCCTGCCGCGCCCGCTGGAACCATGGATGTTGATCCGAGGTGTGATTGATAACCAGCTCGGTGATGACCTTTAGATCGCGTTTATGGGCCTGGCGCAGGAAATTGCGGAAGTCCTTGAGCGTGCCGTAGGAGGGGTGCACCTCGGTGTAATCCGCAATGTCGTAGCCGTCATCCTTCAGCGGCGAAGGGTAGAAGGGCAGCACCCAAATGGCCGTAACGCCCAGATCCTGAATGTAATCAAGCTTCTCCGTCAAGCCCTTGAAATCACCAACGCCGTCGCCGTCACTGTCATGGAAGGCTTTAATATGGAGCTGGTAAATGATGGCATCCTTGTACCACTGCATCGAATCGCTCATAATCCGCTTTCCCCTGAGCGCACCAGCCGCAGGATATGGCCGGCCTGCTTTTCCGGATCCAGCCGAACGTAGTTGGCCGATCCGTGCCAGCGATGGCGTTCTCCCGTCATCAAGTCCTCCAGTTCGTAGCTCTCCTCCGACGCCAGGCCAAGATCGGAGAGGGGCACCTGCACCGTGGATTCCTGCACTTTCTCCGGATCCGTATTGACCACCATCAACAAGTCGTTATCCCCGGACCACTTTCGGTAAAAGATAACCTGATCATTTTCCGCCTGATGAAAGGCGAGGTTCACGTGCTGCTGGAGGGCCGGATTTTCATGGCGGATTCGGTTGATGCGCCGGATGTCGTCGTTCAGATTACCCGGCGCGTCGAAATCCCGGTGCTTCAGCTCGTATTTCTCTGAATTCAGGTACTCCTCACTGCCCTCGCTGCGGGGCGTATTCTCGCAGAGTTCAAACCCGCTGTATATGCCGTAGGTTGGTGACAGCGTGGCCGCCAACAGCAGCCGAACCT
>JBKHKF010000044.1:0-11700 GCA_046537745.1 Anaerolineales bacterium
GCCCGCACCATTTTCGCATAGAAAGCAAAAAGGGGCCGGCCTGAGCCGGCCCTGCTTCTTATGGCGCTGGTTCAATCGCCAAACTGATAGGTCCAGCCAAAGTTCACGTCTGTGCGATTTTGTCCCGATGTGATCTGAACGGTGAACGCGGCGGTGGTGTCACCGCCTGTATCCGGCACCGACCAGCCGCCCGGGATCAACTCGCCGTCGTTGCCGTGGCTGAACAATGCAACGGATACGCAGTAGTTGCCAGGCTGCAGATCGTCAAATCGGTAGCGACCAGCTGAATCGGTGGTCGAGGTCGCCAGCCCACTCGAGGGGCAACTGCCGCTGCCCAAATCAACGGTAACTCCGCCAATACCGGGCTCCCACTCTGGCTCGTAAACGCCATCCGCTCTCCAATCCGGCGACGTCCCCTCACAGCCGCGTCCGAGCACCAAAGGCTCTCCCCCTTCGCCGCCGGTAAGTAGGCATCGATCTTTCCAAACCACACCGCTTATGGAACCAGGAATAATGCATAACCCCGGCTCCTGACCCGTCGTAGAGAAGTTATACGCATCCCGGCAGCTGTTATCCACGGCTGCCAACTGCTGAAGCGGGTAATTGCTGTTGTTCGCCAACGGGGAGCCGGCTTCGGCCAGCGTGTAGCGGTCGTGGTAGTCGAACATTGAGGGATCCTGCGGCCCGGCATCGGACCAGATGGCCCAGAGAAAGCTATTCGCACCAATGAGTGAGCGTTTGAAAGCAAGCTGGACCCGGTTCCCATTCGGCGCCAGCCGGATCCAGGCTGCATCGGGATCACCCTCGCCGTATCCATGGTCGAAGACCATCTCCTCATAGCCGTCACCGCTGGATGAATCCTGGCGCATCGGTTGTGAGCCGCCGACGTCATCATTGGCATCCCGATAAGCACGGACGCCCTGGGTGGTCCAATCGCTGGATTCAGGCAGTTCGCCATAAATTAACCAATCGCCGCTTCCATCACCGTCGAGATCCAACTCCACCCCATAATGAGCATCCTGCCCAGAGGGGCGAGCTTCCAGTTCGATGGACACGTAAAACCACGAAGCTTCGGCATCCAATTCGCCTCGTGTCAAATCCAAATACGGCAGATACTGCATATCTTGGGCTGTGAACGGCCGCTCCAGGATATTGTCCGCGTAGATCTCGCCCGGCGCCGCACCATCCGGGCCGGTGCTGGCCGAAGAGACATCGGTCAGGAAACGAGTCACTGAATTCGGGGAACCCGGGGTGCTCTGATGTTCAACGGTAGGCCTGGGTGTTACTGTAGGCAATGCGGTGGGTTCGGGGGTGGCCGCGGGCGTTTCGGTGGCAGCGGAAGTCGGCTCCTCAGCCTGACCATCCGCCGTCTCGCGAGCCAGCATGGTCTCGGCCACCGCGGTTTCAACCCCACCGGCATCCTGTGTGACCGAACCAGGCAGATTGCAGGCAGAAATCAGAACCGATAGAAGAATGATTATGGAAATGGACAGCCGGAATCGCGGCTCCTTCTTACTGCTCCTCCCGTGGAACGAACTTGTGAGCATCTCAATCAGTTCGAATGATCAACCTATGATGAGCATGATGCGGATCGTCTGCGTGTTCGACTGAGTTTGATTGCCGGCCCCATCGACTGCCCGCGCGAAGAATTGGACCTGGCCTCCGCTGTACGGACCGCCAGTCGCCTGGCAGCTGGTTGACGACTGGCACGTGGCTGCCAGTTGCGCCTGATTATCACTTGGCCCCTGCACCCAGATCTCAATTTTGCTGATGCCGCTCTCGTCCGACGCGCTGGCCGAGAATGTGACGACATCCTGGCTGGTCGGCCGACCGTCACCGCTCGGCGAATAGGAAGTCGAGACGGAGGGCCCATCCTCATCCGGGGGCGTCGGCGTTGGCGGATCGGGGATAAAAGGAACACTCTCCAAATTCCCACTGGCTTCTACCAGTTGCTTCCATATATAGCAGTGGCCGTTGGCATCTGGATTCTCAACCCACCAGTAGGTATCGTCCGCGCTGCGACCGTCAATGGCAGTCGTTTCCCCTTCGAGCAGGTAGCCCACCTCGCCGAATTGCTCGGCGGAGGGACCGGCGCGGCAGGTGCTGTTCTGCAGCGCGAGCGCGATAGGGGGTCCTAATGTCGGTGTGGCTGTCACGGTGGGGGTTGGGGTCCGGGTGGCGGTGGCGGATGGGGGCGCGGGTGTGGTGCTGGGCTCAGACTGGACGCCGGCCACGGCGGTCCCACCTTCGCTGGGCGTCACCTCAGGCGCCAGCACAAAAGGGGTCTCGCTGGGACTGGCGGTCAGCTTGTTCAAGCCGGAGTAGGCGAACACCCCGCCCACAATCAGGGCGCCAAGCAGCACGGCGCCGCCGAGCAACCAGAGCGCACCGCCACCCATCATACTGGCCAGCGCGGAACCGCCGCCCCCGCCAGCTCCACCTGCGCTCTCAGCGGCTGCGGTACCGCTTCCACCCGAGCCGGCTTCCGGACGCGGTGGCCTCCGAACTGTGGCGGCGGGCTTCCCCGCCAGGCTGCGGCGGCGAATCTCCTCGAGCACGGCAGCCTTCCAGGCATCGGTCGCCGTCAGTGGAGGCAGGCCTGCCAGCAGCATGCCAGCAGCCTTAATCTCTTCCTGCTCCTGCTGACACTGCTCGCAAGTCTGCAGGTGCTGCTGCACCTGCTCCGCCTGCTCATCGTTCAGTTCGTCATCATGAAAGGCGGACAGCATATCACCGAGAACCTGGCAGCGCTGGGCCGCTTGCGCCACCACCACGCGCAAACCGTGGATCTCCCTGAACTTGGTACGGGCACGGTACACGATCTGACGCGCGTTGTCATAAGAAACCTCCAACGCCTGGGCGACTTCACGATAGCCAAGGTCGTTGAACTCCCGCATCACCAGCGCCTGCCGGTAGTGGGTCGGCAAGCCTTCCAACGATCGCCAGACTTGCTCCTTCCGCTCTTCTTGCTGGAGGCGCCGTTCGTAAGGCCGCTGCGTTGAGGGCGTATCGTCCAGGTAAGCCATCACGTCTTCCTCGACGTTGACGATCCGCTTACCGCCCCGCACATAATCGATGGCCAGGTTGCTTGCGATTCGAAAGACCCAGCTCTTGAAATTGTAAGGAGGACCAAGTTGGCCCAGGTTGTCATGGGCTTTGATAAAAGCCTCCTGGGCCACATCCTCCGCCGCATGGCGGTCGTGGAGGGTGTGATAAATGTAGCCGAGGACCGGCTCATGGAATTGGTTGAAGAGTTGGGTGTAGGCATCCTGATCCCCGCCCTGCGCGCGTTTTACTAGTGTGATAATTTCTTGGTCGACTGATGTGCTTGATTCGCTCACTTTTGTTAACCTAACGCTGTCGGGGCGGAGTTTGTGACAGCACGGCTATGTTTCCCTGCCTGGCTACGGCCGAATATAGCACAGCCTTGCGAGGAAGCGAACCAGCCTGTGGTATCCTGACAAAGTTCTGCTCCCGTGAGGAAGCTTCCAAGTAACCAAATCATGTCGGTAGCCGAGTACGTCCATCCTGATGCCCGTGAATACAACCGCAGCAGCCCCGTGCGCTGGGTCATCGATCACGCCCGCGAGCACGCCTGGCTGATTGGATTGATGTTCCTCGGCGCGTTCGGAAACGGCGCGCTGGCCGCGGCCGTCCCCGTGCTCTTTGGCCAGGCTTTTGACCTGGTCGTGGGCGGCCAGGACATCCGAGATGGCCTGGTGCGCATCGCGCTGATTATCGTGGGATCTCAACTCCTGCGCGGAATGCTGCAATTTGCCCGCAATTACAGCGCCGAGCTGTTAGCCCAGCGTATGGAGCGCGATGTGCGGGACGAACTCTATTTGAGCCTGCTCGGCAAGAGCATGACTTTTCACAGCCTCCAGCCGGTGGGCGACACCATGGCCAGGGCCACCAATGATGTACGACAGGTGAATTTGATGTTCAGCCCGGGGTTCAACCTGGTGGTCGGCTCTGGCAACTTCCTGATCATGCCCCTGCTGGTCGCGCCCACCTACCACCCCGCCCTTATGCTCACGCCAGCGCTCTTCATCATCGCCTACATATTTAGCTTATGGCAGTATCTGTACGAACTGCGCCCTGTGACCGAATCCGTCCGGCGCACCTTTGGCAATTTGAACGCCCGCTTGTCCGAGGCCATTGACGGAATCGAGGTGATTAAGAGCGCTGCCCGCGAAAGCCAGGAGGTGTCTCGATTCACCAGCAACGCCCGCGCCTTCCGGGATGTCTTCGTCCGGCAAGGTAACGTCGAGGCTCGCTATTTGCCCTTGCTCTTGATGGGCCTGGCGGTGGCGGGTGCTTTTCTGCACGCGATGCTTCTGTTTCGGCAGGGACTGCTGGCGCCCGGCGACGTGGTCGGCTATGTCACCTTGATCAACCTTTTCAACTTCCCTGTATTCGCCTCCCTCTTTGCCTACTCTCAGGTGTCCTTAGGCTTAGCGGGCGCTGACCGCATCCTGGAATTGATGGAAGAGAAGACGGAGCTGGATCGCAATCCCGAGGGTCATCAGTCGGAGATGCGGGGCGCCATAGAATTCACCAACGTCTGCTATTCCTACCCCAGCGGCGATCCGGCCTTGCAGGACATCACTTTCCGGGTTGAGCCGGGCCAGACGGTGGCGCTCGTCGGTCAAACGGGCTCGGGCAAAACCACGCTGGCCAAGCTGATCAATCGAACCTACGATGTCGATGAGGGCCGCGTGCTGGTGGATGGGGTGGATGTTCGCCAGTGGGACCTGGCTGCACTGCGGAGGCAGATATCCATAATTGAGCAGGATATTTTCCTGTTCAGCAAGAGCCTGGAGGCGAATGTGGCCTTTGGCGCTCAACAGGCGGATCATGCCGCCATCACCCAAGCGACCAGGGCCGCCCAGGCCCATGACTTCATCCAGGAGTTCAACAAAGGCTATCAAACGGAGGTCGGCGAGCGAGGCGCCACGCTGTCCGGCGGCCAGCGGCAGCGCATTGCGCTGGCCCGAGCCTTCCTGACGGATCCCAAGATCCTGATCCTGGATGACGCCACCAGCGCCATCGACAGCGCCACGGAAGATCAAATCCAACAGGCGATCTTCCGGGCGGCCGAGGGCCGGACCACGCTTCTGATCACCCACCGGCTGTCTCAGATCCGTTGGGCTGATTTGATCATCGTGCTGCGTAAGGGCCGCATCGCCGCAAAAGGGAGCCACGAAGAACTGCTCGAAAGCTCCGAACCGTACCGCCGCATTTTCGCACAGTATCAGGACTGATCCATGGGCTTCTTTGCAGGGCTGGAAGAGGAAAAGTACGATCGCAGCTACAACGACTGGGAGCTGGTGCAGCGCATCGCCGGCTACTTCCGGCCGCACCTAAAGTCTATTCTGATCGCAACAATCGCCCTGAGCATCACCTCCGGCAGCGGCGCCTTGGTTCCGGTGGTGGTCAGCCAGGGCGTGGACCTGATTACCGAGGATTTTTCCCAGGAGCTCATGATCACACTGACGATCGGGCTCTTTGTGATCGGGGTGCTGTCTTGGGCTGCCAACTGGGTCCGGCGGCGCGAGGTGGCGAAAACCGCCGGCGATGTGATGCTCGAACTTCGCCAGGACGCCTTTTCGGCCGTGGCCCAACAGGCGATGTCCTTCTTCGCCGACTTCTCCTCCGGCCGCATCGTCAGCCGGATCACCTCCGACACCGAAGAGTTCGCCCGCGTGCTGGTCCTGTTGACGGACGTGATGGCGCAGTTTCTGCAAATGGGCGTGCTGTTGGCGATCCTCATCCAGATCAGCGGTCGGCTCACCTTATGGCTATTGGCGTTCCTGCCGGTGCTCTTCCTCTTGGCGAATTTATTCCGCCGTATGGCGCGAGAGGTTACCCGCGATTGGCTGCGGGCCCTGGCCGACGTCAATGCGGCCATTAAAGAGGCTGTCACCGGCATTGCCGTCGCCAAGAACTTCCGCCAGGAGGACTCCATTTACCAGGAGTTTGATGACATCAACCAGCGCTCCTACGGCGTCAACGTGCGCCGGGGGCTGGTGCTCTCGATGGTTTTCCCGGCGCTCAACAGCCTGGGCGGCGTCGCGACCGCCTGGCTGGTGTATATCGGCGGCTTGAATGTGGCCGAAGGCGTGGTCACCGCCGGCGCCTGGTATCTCTTCGTGAACAGTCTGGACCGATTCTGGTTCCCCATCCTGAACCTGTCCTCGTTCTGGAGTCAGGTGCAAAGCGGTCTGTCGGCGGCCGAGCGGGTGTTCGCCTTGATCGACGCCGAGTCGGATATCGTGCAGAGAGAAGAGCGCCCGGTGCCCCGCTTGCGGGGAGAAATCGAGTTCCGAAACCTCGACTTCCACTACAAGCCCGAGGAGCCGGTGCTGTCCGATTTCGATCTGACGGTGCTGCCCGGCGAGAGCATCGCGCTGGTGGGGCACACCGGCGCCGGCAAATCGACCATCGCCAAGCTGATCGCTCGCTTTTACGAGTTCCAGGGCGGCGACCTGCTCATCGACGGCATGGACATTCGGACGCTCAACCTCAAGGAATACCGGCGCCAGCTCGGCTTCGTACCCCAGGCCCCGTTCCTATTTTCCGACAATGTGGCCGAGAACATCCGCTACGCCAACCCCGACATTTCGAACGAAGAAATTGAAAACCTGGCGCGGACCATCGGCGAGGGTGAATGGCTCGATTCGCTCCCCAACGGATTGGAGACCGAGGTCGGCGAGCGAGGCGGGCGGCTTTCCATGGGCCAGCGCCAATTGGTGTCATTGATGCGGGTGATGGTGCAGAAACCCGCCATTTTCATCCTGGACGAGGCCACTGCCAGCGTCGACCCCTTCACCGAGTGGCAGATTCAGCAAGCGCTGAACATGGTGCTTTCCGAGACCACCTCCATCCTGATCGCCCACCGGCTTTCCACCGTGAAGGCCTCCGATCGCATCATCGTGCTGCGGGAGGGTGAGATCATGGAGCAAGGCGACCACGACCAGTTAATGCAGGGCGCCGGCCACTACGCCGAGCTGTACAACACCTACTTCCGCCACCAGTCGTTGGACTACGTAGAACAGGCGCGCGAGGTCGCGCTGGGGGATTGAGATAACAGACGATGCATGCTCGGGAACTCTGGTCCAACCCTCCTCCACCTCTCCGCGGCGCCGAGCAGGGCAGCTGGGCCCATCACTCCATCGTGGAACGCCTGCCAGATATCGCTTGGCGGACCATCAAGGAAAACGACTTTCCTGACAAGGTGGTCGATCAGATCAAGGTGCTGATCCAAGAAATCCCCGAAGGCCCCATCCGGCCGTTCGAGGATCCCGGGGCACCCGATTCCGATCATTGGAACGCCTACATTAAAGAGCACCTGGACTCCAACTGGCTCGAGGCGCCCTGGTTTTTCGTGGAGACTTATTTCTACCGTCGGCTGGTGGCTATCACCGGGTATTTTCACGAGGGGGACGAACGCTGGCGGGATCCTTTTCGCCATCAAAAGCGAAAGAGTCTAAAGGCCGCCGCCGCCGGGTTCCGACCGCCGCCCGAAGGGGCCGGGCTGGATGAGTATTGGTTGGCCGCCGTGTGGGGCAATCAGGCGGATTTGAGTCTCTGGCCCAAACAGGACGCTGGTGAAAATGCGGCAAGCCCAACGCCTGCGGAGGATCGGATCCTGGTGGACGACCGCACCGCCGTTAACCAACGCCTTGGCCCTCCTGGAACAGAAACTGCCCGGGTGGATTTGATCCTGGACAACGCCAAAGATGAGCTGATGGCGGATCTGGCCCTGGCCGGTCATCTGCTGCAGCGTCACCCCGGCGTTGTGGTCCATCTGCATTGCAAAGCCCATCCCACCTTCGTTTCCGACGCCACCAAGGAGGACGCCCTTGTGACCATTCACCACCTGGCTGATGACGGAGACGGCACCGTCCAGTCACTCGGGCGGCAACTGCTGTCAGCGTTGGGATCGGGCGAACTTCTCCTGAAGGCGCCGTTGTTCTGGACCTCTCCACTGGCGGGCTGGCAGATGCCGACAGAACTGCAAGAGGATCTGACGACCTCTCAATTGCTCATCTTCAAGGGGGATGCCAATTACCGCCGCTTGCTCGGCGACCGGCATTGGCCCTTTACAACACCTTTCGAAAAGGTTGTGGGCTACTTGCCCGCCAGTGCGCTGGCCCTGCGCGCCTTGAAAGCCGATGTCGCTGCTGGCCTGAGCGAGGGGGCTGTTCAGCGAGCAAGCCAACAGGATGAGGATTGGATGATCAACGGCAACTGGGCGCTTCTTCAGTTCTATGCCATGAACTGAGACAACTTCTTCAGCCCCCCTATTAATCTCCGAATGCCAGCCTCACCGTAAAAAGCACGTAAAAATGGGAGATTTGTCAAATTGCCCTTCGAAAGCTGGTATGCTAGATTCAATTGAAATCGATAGCAGGGGAAAAGCGACAGCGAAAAGCCATGGCACCTACCCCAAGAAAGACCATCCAAGCCGATTTCATCTCCGATCTCGATTGCCCAATTTGTGGACAGGATCAGCTTTCGATCAAATCCCTGTCCAACTATCCAGATTTCGTCAGCTGCGGAAGCTGCGGGTCCCAATTCGCCGTCGAAGAGGGCGGTGATCGCATCATGTACGGCAAGATCCCAGCCACCTACCCCCGTACCCGACGATTTGCTCTTCAGCAGTGGGCCTGGCCGGAGGCGATCGCCCGTCGGGCCTCCGAGGAGCGGCCCGACGTCACTGAGCCCTCTGTTCCGCTCCCGACGGATCCAACCGTGGCCCCGCCTGAGGAGACGACATTAGCAGAGGAGCCCGAACCGGAGATTGAGCCCGAGGCGCCGGAAGATCTTCCGGCGCCCGCCGACAGCGCGCCCGAGCAGGCGATGAAGGAGCAACCTCCGACAGCACCTGAGAGCGCAATCCAGGATGAAGCAATCGGAGCGGAGATTGCTCCGGCCGAAGAGCCGGATTCCGGCGGGGAATTCGAGACAGCCCTGCCGGAGCCACCGGAAGAAGATGACCTGCCTGCGCCCTCCGATCTCGATCCTGATGATTTAGCGGACCGGGTCACCCCCATCCCACCCAGCGAAGCCCTCGAGGAGGAACCCATGCCGGGCGAGCTGGAGGAGCCGGAGGAGGCTGAGGAGCCCCGGGCGGATTTGAAGCCCGAGCCTGAGGATCAGCTCCCCCCGCCAGAAGTTGATGAAATCGGAGCCGAGGCGCAAGACCTCGACCTGCCCGCACCGGAGGATCTTTTCGACGAAGACGTCGCAGAGTCCCCCACACCCATTACACCCGAGGATGCGACGCTGGAAGAACCCGTGGGCGAGGATTTCCCTTCGGAGCTGGCGGAAGAAGAAGTGGTCGACCCCCCGCTGCCAACCGCCTGGGCCGAAGAAGAGGAAGAGGAACCGGAGGCGCTCCTCCCCTCCGATCTCGAGCAGGCCGAGGACGAAGAGCTCTTCGATGAGGATTTGTTTGACGACGAAGATGCATTCGACGATTTCGACAAGGATGATTTCTCCTTCTTCGATGAAGGTGATGAGGCCTCCATGCCGGATCCCTGGGAGCAGGAACGGGAACCGGAGGACTCCACGGAAGGCATCTTCATTCCACCTTTTGGTGAAGAAGAGAAAGACCAGGAGGACCCGGATTTCCCCTCGGATTTCGAGCCTTCACCACCCATGCCGGACTGGCTCGCCACCGGCGCGGAGAGCGAAGATGAAGAAGGCCTGGAAGAAGACGAGGACGATATGGCCGCCATCGACTTCACCCGGCTCCGGGATGAAGACGATGAGAAAGATGAAGAAAGCTCCTTTGGAGAGGAAGAGGATTTGCTGGCCTCGCTGTGGGGTTCAGAGGAGGGCGAGGAGGAATTCAAAGCCGAACCAGAACCCTCGGACGTGGACTCTGAGCTGGACGATCTGACTGGCCTGGGCGCCATCGGCGAAGCTTTCCACGAGGGTGAACCAGAGCCGCCGTCGGAGCCCACCGAAGAGCCCTTCCGCGGGCTTCGCGAGGAGCCTGCTGCAACCGAACCCCCGGCGCATGAGCTTGAACGAGAATCCGAACCTGAAGCTGAAGTGCCTCCCGCTCCGGAGGTTACTCCCGAACAAGAGGAAATTGCCCGCCACCAATGGGGCGGCGACCAGGTGGATGCGCCAGAAGAGCCCGTGGTCGAGCCCGTTGAGACGGAAACGGAAGTCTACGAGCCGTTGGAGCCCCCACCCGGCGTGCGCTACCGTGTGGTGCTTCGTACCCATCAGGCGAATTTCCCGGCCGAGCTGTGTACCCACTGCGGTCAGAGCGAAACGGCCGGGCGGTTTCCCATTACAGCATCCGTCTACCGGTCCGGTGTGGGCGACCGCCAGGTCACCACATTTCGAGTGCCCCTGTGCTCAGACTGCCAAGAGCGGGTAAAGGCACGAAGCGATGAACAGCAAACCGCCCGGCTGCAAGCACACCTGATCTCTGTGCTGGTTGCGCTGATCCTTGTGGTCAGCGCCCTGGCCTTCCGGCTGGTCGATTTCGAGGGCCAGATCGGCCTCGACCTGGCCATCCTATTCTTGTTGGCCGGTATGGGCTACGCGATCCCAGCAGCTTTCCTACTCATTCGAGCCAGCCGCTACGAGAAGCCAGCCGACGCCAAATATATCGAGACCACCATGCGGATCCCCACCGACACCGAAGGCGCTGAAACCGCTTTCGAATTCCGGAACCCACGCTACGCTGAGTACTTCCGGCAGCGCAATGAGAAATTGGCCGTAAGCAAGATCTCAAAGGTTCGGGAGCGCCAATACGAGCAGGAATAGATTAGCTCTCGCGATGGAACAATTCGATGGATAAGCCTGAGTCGCCAGCCGGGCGAGCGTGCCCACAGTGCGGTGAAACGCTGAACCGCTGGCCGACGCTTGAGACCAGCGGTTATCTTTCCGTTTGTCCATCTTGCGGTTTTGAGAGAGTGGATGAGCCAGCGCCAGCTGACGAGCCAAAGCCCCCCGAGGCGAAATGGGCACAAACCCGGCGGCTGCGCGATTTAGTTTCCGATGAAAACTCTAGCGCTGCCTGGCCGGAGGAGCTGCTTGAGGATTTGCCCGCCGAGGCACGTGAGCTTCTCCAAACCAAGCAGAACCCACAAAAAGCGCTCCCCAACGATATGGAAAAGCGCCACCGCAGCCCCGGCTATTCTCTGGCAGAGGATAGCAGCGGCGCCCGCCTGACGGGCCAGGGGCCAAAACCGGGCACCGGCGATCTGACGCCGCATGATGTCATCCAATTGGCTGCCGAGATGGAAAGCGGATTGCCCTCCGGTGACGAGCGCCGCCAATGCCCAAGCTGCCAGGCGGTTCTTCCACCAGGCCAAGAGCGATGCCAATGGTGTGGCCACACGCTCCCCGGCTCAGATCCCCAGGATCGAAGCAGCTAAAGGTACCACCGAATCAAAATCCCCCTTGAAGGGGATCCCCAAACCGATCGGACAATACCTGCATCCGGTATAATTTTCTTTCGCCCCTTATTCGTTGCATCGAGCAGGTACAGCAGGTATGGCTGAAGAACATATTACGATCGTTGGCACACGTGAGCACAACCTGAAAGACATCAGCCTGAAGATCCCCCGGGACAAGCTCGTGGTGATCTCCGGGCTCTCGGGATCGGGCAAGTCGTCGCTGGCATTTGACACCATCTTCGCCGAGGGTCAGCGGCACTATGTCGAATCC
>JBKHKF010000045.1:0-11668 GCA_046537745.1 Anaerolineales bacterium
GCCCGGAGGAGGCGGCTTTTCTGCACTTCCTGGTGGCGGCCACCGGTGCCAAGAAGGTTGTGGAAGTGGGAACCCTCGGGGGCTACAGCGGGATTTGGATCGCTCGTGCATTGCCCGCGGATGGGCGCTTGATCACGCTTGAGGTTGACGAGAAGCACGCCAGGGTTGCATCGGAGAACTTTGAAAAAGCCGGAGTGGCCAACAAAGTCGAAGTAAGAGTGGGCGACGCACATCAGATGCTGCCCGACCTCGAGGCCCGTGGCCCCTTCGATTTTGTGTTCATCGACGCCAACAAAGATGGCTATCCTGCGTATCTCGAATGGGCCCTGTCAAACCTGGAGCTGGGTGGCGTGGTGGCCGCGCACAACGCGTTTGCCTTCGGCGGCAAGATTATCAATGAGGATCCCATCGACAAATCCGTCGAAATTATGCGCCGATTTAATCAACAGCTGGCTCAAGACCCGAGGCTTGTGGCCACGATCTTCCCGGCCGGTGATGGGATGGCCGTTGCTGTGCTGACAGAATCACATAAAAGCTGACGAAGTGGAATACTTAGGCAGAATTTAACCGCCCTCCATATCGGAGGGCGGTTCTTGCTTATAGAGCATCGTGCTGTGAAGCTCCGGCATGGAGCTTGCCCTGAAATTATGGTGCAGGTGTATAGGAGGGCGTCGGGGTGTTGCTGGGCGTCGGGGTGTTGCTGGGCGTCGGTGTGATGCTAGGAGTCGGGCTTGGAGTTGGTGTGGGTCTTGGCGGAATGTTGAACTCTGTTTCGAAGACGGATTGGCTCTCTCCCCGTGGGTAAAGGCGGAAGGTCGCTGAAACTGAAGTGTAATTCTCAAACGGCTCCGGCCCGGTGCAGTACAGCCTATCCGGATATTCAGCCAGGATTTCACAGGTCTGGTTAGTTGTGGCTACGGTGGATCGGTAATTCCCTTCTACGCCGCCGGGAATCTGTATAGTTACTAATAATCGATCCCCACCCAGATGGCTGACTGCATAAATTGACGCCTCGGCGAAGTTTGGACCCTCAGTCGCCGAGGGCGGAGGTGTTTCCGTTGGCGGCCCCGGGGTGGGCGCCTCAGTTGTGGCTAAAGGCATTTCTGTTGGTTGCTGCTCCAGAGGCGGCGTGGTTGGGGATGGTTGGATTCCCTGCTGTTCGGTCGGTGGGCTGTCCCCCGTCGCCCCCGGCATGTTGCAGGAAGTGAGGACGAGCAGTATGAGTACGTAAGAGAAACGGAAAGGAATGAAAGCAAAGCGCATAGTAACTGCCTTTCGACGCATTATTTGCGGGAATCAGGTCCACTGTAAGCTATAGTGAATGTTAAAACAAGACGGATCTGGATAAAAAGCGTCTCCGATGGAGGCGCGGCACAAATTAGGTCCTGGTTTTCCAGGTTCATACTGACTTATGGGAATGAAGGAGAAGGCGTTCCAGGGCCCGGAAATTCGGGCGGAGGCGAGTTCCAGATAGGTTGGGTTGCCGTGGGTGTGGCTTGTGCAGGGATCGTCACGAATTCTTCGAAGAGCGGAGGGCTTCCCGGGTCGCGGTAGAGAGGATAAAGGCTTACCCGTGCGCTCTCTGGCGAATAATTGACGTAGGGTTCAGGGCCGATGCAGTGTATGCGTTCGGGGTATTGGTAAGGGGTCTCGCATGGCAGGTAGGATGATCCCACATAGGCGTCAAAGGCGCCCTCGACTCCTCCGGGGACCCGGATGGAGATCATAAGCCGGTTATCCTGAAGATGGGCGACTGAATGGATCGATGCCTCTGCAAAATTCGGACCCTGGGTGGGCGAAGGCTCGGGCGAGGGGGTCGCCGATCGCGGCACAGCAGGGGGTGTTCGGGATTCCGTTGGAGTGCTGGTGGCGCTGGGTGGTGGCTCCGGAGTCGAGCTGGTCGAGGTCGGTTCCGCCCGAAGCCCGGTCGGCCCGCAGGCGCTAAGAGTGAGAAGAGTTGCTACGGCTGCCGTTCGAACAAGGTGCCTCATTGCTTGCCTTGAAGATTTAAGGATGAATACACCTGGTATTCTAATTCAGATGGTAACGAAGGTAATTGAAAACGGAAGTGGGTTGAGGTCAAGAGGTATCTTTATTGGTGTCCAGATGGCCATGGCAGGTGCGTTGCTGGCTGTCACGCTGAGTGGATGCGCTGCAGTGCAACCTGGGCCAGCGGAGAGCCCCGGGCCGACAGATGTTCCGGAAGCTGGCTCGATCGCCTATGTAGGGCTGGATGAAAATATTTACTTGATCGATCCGGCGGGAGGTTCGCCCCACCCGATTACGGATGACGCCGCAGCGGGCAGCTCAAACCTGCACCGCTATCAGACACCGACCTGGGATCCCTCCAGCAATGCACTTGCATTTATAGAGCTGAAAGCTGGGGAATCGGGCGTGGCCGAAGGCTTGGTTCACGTCTTGGCTCAGGACGCGTCAGAGGCTGAAGTGGTCTTTCGAGACAGGGAGAACTTCCCGATCTATATGGATTGGTCTTCACGGGGGAGCCAGCTGGCGATCCTGACCTCGCAAGCGGGAGAATCCTCCCTGCGCCTGTGGATAGCCGGGGCGCAGGAAATGGCAACCGAAGTTGACAGTGGCCAGCCGTACTACTGGGATTGGAGCGAGCAGGGCGAGAAGCTCTTCGCTCACGTAGGGGGCTCTGCTGCCGCCAATCCAGCGGGCGCTCGGCTGAGCCTGGTTTCAATGGATTCCGGGGATGTCGCAGATTTCAGCCTGGAGCCAGCGGCGTTCCGGGCTCCTGACGTCCGACCGGGGAACGGGGGCGCGGCCGTGGCGGCCGAAACAGACGAGGGCCCGGCTCTCTTGCTGTTGGATGAGACAGGTGAGATGGACCAAGTGCTGATCGGCCTGGACCAAGCGGTGGCTTTTAGTTGGTCGCCGGCGGGCGATCAACTGGCGTATGTGGAGGGCTCCGGCGCAGGTCCGCACGCATTTGGCGAGCTGTCCCTTCTGGAAGTCCTTGAAGATGGCGCGGTCAACCGTCTGGATACGGGGCTGGGCCCGGTGGTGGCTTTTTTCTGGTCACCTGAAAGTGATCAACTGGCGGCCTTTGTGGTGGAAGCCGTTGAGCCCCGGCGCGACCAGCTTGCCTCCTCGCGTTCTCAGATGACCGAGTTCATGCTCCGCCTGGTGCTGGTGGATGCCGAAACTGGCAGGTGGGATGATTTGGCCAGGCTTCAGCCCACTGCGGACTGGCTGAGCGTCGTCACCTATCACGATCAGTATCAAAGGTCGAGCACGATTTGGTCCCCCTCAGGGGATCGGCTGGTGTACAGCTCCGATCGAACCAGCGGAGAGGCCGGAATTTACGTGATCGAGGCGCAACCGGGCGCCGAACCCCGGCTTATCGCCCGCGGCAACCTGGCCTTTTGGTCCTTTTCGGAGGCGATCAGGCTGAGGTAAGGCTGGATCCAATCATTTGCGTGCTTAGAAAATATGCATCCGAGTCTATATCGGCGGAGCGAAAGCCCTGCTGCATTGCGTGGGCGATGGCGTGATGCTGATCGGGGGCAAAGGCCAGCAGTCCCGGGCCAGCGCCAGCCAGGACGACAGCCGCGCCTGCCAAGCGGCCGGCTTCAACGGCTGCCATGGCACCGGGTATTAAGGGAAGACGGGCTTCCTGATGGAAGCTGACCCGGGCAGCGCGGCGGATTCCTGTAAAGTCTCCCGTCCGCAGAGCGGCGATGAGATCGGCCAGCGCGGCAGCGTTGTCCACAGCCTGCGCCAGTGCGATGTTCTCC
The DNA here is from genome assembly GCA_046537745.1 of Anaerolineales bacterium. Classification (GTDB taxonomy): domain Bacteria; phylum Chloroflexota; class Anaerolineae; order Anaerolineales; family E44-bin32; genus DASWJQ01. The sequence continues at coordinate 3,762 of JBKHKF010000045.1, forward strand.
GGCATTGCCTCCCGCATCTGCCGGGTTGTGATGGTAGTCTCTGGAATCACCATGATAATTTGCTGCGGTGCCAGAGGAAGACGTCGGGAACGCCAGTTGCTTCCGTGATGGTTCACGAGGGAAAGCCCGCCGAAGAGTGCCGCCGCAGCGTTGTCGGCATGTCCTTCGATCTCTCCTGCCAGGGATAAGATCTCATGCCGGGGAAGGCCGGCTTTCAGCAGGTGATCAGCTGCGAGCAAGCCGGCCAGGACGGCCGAAGTTGAAGAACCGAGTCCGGAACTCGGGGGGATTTGAATTTCGGCTCTGACACTGATCCCAGGACGGCCTGCGCCTACTCGATCGGCCAGATGATAAAAGGATTCCACCATCAGGTTGGAACCGTCCGATGGAATAGCATCCGCGCCGGGGCCTGCGTTTTCCACCACGACCCCGGTGGCGGCCAGCTGCACGGTGAAGGTGTTGTGAAGCGACAGCGCCATGGCCAGGCAATCAAAGCCCGGGCCTAAATTGGCTGCGCTGGCCGGCACCTGCACCCGAAGGTAACTCATTGGTCCAACGCCTCGAGCAGTGAGTCGGCATCGGCTTTAATTCGCTCTGGCGCCTGGAAGGTGCTGGCGATCACGTCCGGATCTTTGAGGCCGTGCCCCGTGCACACCGCCACCACACAGGCGTTTTGGAAGGGATTCTGATCGGCCTGAGAGGCGGAGATCAGCCCGGCGACCCCGGCGGCAGAAGCAGGTTCAACCCAGATTCCCTCGGCGGCGAGCAAACGCTGCGCTGCCAGAAGCTGATCGTCGCTCACTGCCATGATGCGGCCACTGGATTCCTCGGCGGCAGCGAGCGCCTGGTCACCTCGGGCGGGCTTGCCAATTCGAATGGCTGTGGCGACGGTTTCTGGCTGCTCCACCGGGCGGCCATGCACCAGCGGGGCGGCGCCGGCGGCCTGCACGCCGAGAATTCTTGGAGCCGGGTAGTTTCGTGATTGTCTCAAGGCTTGAAAGCCCATCCAATAGGCAGTGATGTTACCGGCATTGCCGACAGGCAGCGCCAGCCAGTCTGGCGGGTCGTTTAACGCATCGGCAATCTCAAAGGCCGCGGTCTTCTGACCTTCCAGCCGGTAGGGGTTGATGGAGTTAACCAGAGCGAATTTTCCCTTGTTGGCAACCTGCTGCACCAACTCCAACGCTGCATCGAAAGAGCCTTGAATCTGCAGCACCCGGGCGCCGTAGGCGATGGCCCCTGCCAGCTTGCCGCCGGCGACCTTACCCTCCGGGATCAGCACAAAGGCTCGTATGCCCGCCCGGGTGGCATAGGCAGCGGCCGAAGCCGCGGTGTTGCCGGTGCTTGCGCAGATCACCGCCTCAGCCTTCTCGTTGACAGCCTGGCTGATGGCAACTGTCATGCCGCGATCCTTAAATGAACCGGTCGGATTGAGCCCTTCGTACTTGACAAACAGCTTCTCAGCGCCAATGGCTTCAGCCAGGCTGGGCACAGGGATTAGCGGCGTGTTGCCCTCGAGCAGTGTAATTGCGGGGGCTTCCTCAGGAAGGTCTATCCAGGGTCGAAAAGCGGCGATCACGCCAGGCCAAGATTTCATGCGGCGATTCTAGCATGGCCTTCCGGTGATGAGGAACCGATGGATTATCATCAGAATCCAGAAAGGGAAGAGGTGTGATGAGCGAAGGTTTGTTGATCCATCGGGCCAAGAGGGGTGACCGAAGCGCCTGGCGAAAGCTGGTAAAGCTGCACCAGGCGGAGGTTTATAAGCTCGCCTATTCGACTGTAGGTGAGCACCTGACTGCCGAGGCGATAGCGCTGGAAACCTTCCTCCTCTCTTACCAAAAACTCCACCTTTTTGCCGCCGACAAGAAGTTTCTCCCCTGGCTGCTGGCCCGACACTGGGAATTGACTGATTCGGGCACTCGGCCGATGCTGAAGCTGCGCCAGGGGCTCCGATGGATTTTCGGCGAAGCGGCTCACTCCGCGGGAGGTGGGAGAGTCTCTCCCGACCTGGAGAAAATCATCAGGTGGGCGGCTGGTCTGGAGCGAAAAATGCGCAGAGTCTTTCAGGTTCGCTGCTTGCTGGGTTTGAGTGTGGCTGAAACCGCCCAGTCTTTAAGTCTGGCGCCGGATCAAGTGCGCCGGCTGGAGAGGGCCGCGTTTAAGAGGTTGAAAGCAGAATTACGAACGACTTCTGATTGGGTGAGGCAGCTTGGAAGCGCGCAATCATCACCCCCGGCGGCGAATTCGATGAAAGAGATGTGCTACCCGGATCCTCCGGATCTGGTGGAGGCGGTAAGCGACGAATTGACCGGCAACGGCGCCTTCCACTTCAGGAGGCACCCACTTTTCTGGACCGTTGGTGCCCTGGTTGCGATTGGCATCACGTTGCTGGGAGCCGGCGTGCTGGCAGGCATCCGCCCTTCGTCCGGTGCTAAAGCACAGACCCTGCGCCTCGGAGACCCCAGGGCTGCCAGCCGGGCCACGCCGGCCGCTGATGCCAACCGGTCGGCTGGACAGACACTGGCCAGCCTGGACCTGGCCGGAGGAATGTCTCTCACAAAGGCCAGTGAGCTGTTCCCCTTTCCGGTGCTGCTTCCGCCCGATATGCGACCGCCGGATCAGGTTTTCTTGCAGGGGGATCCCACGACCGGAGTTATTCTGCTCTGGCTTGATTCGAATGGGGATCAAGAAATGGCACTTCTTCAAAGCGCGCCCAACTCCCAAAACGGAAAGCTCGAAGCGAGTATTGTGGGAAGGCCGTTGGTCAATGGTGAGCCAGCCTTGTGGCTAAAAGGCGTGTACTCGGTGATGCTTGAGGAGGGTGATTGGGCATGGGCTGGCTCACCCGGCAATCATCTGCTCGTCTGGTCCGATGGAGATCTTGGTCTCCGTCTGGAAACTTCAATGCCAATAGACAAGGCGATCCGGTTCGCTGAATCCTTACAGTAAGGCCCCAGGGTTCAATTCCAATCATCCGAATATCTATGTATCCAAATGTCGGTCTCCAATCTAGGGCTATGATTGGATTAGTGGCCAGTTTTCAAGATGTGGGAGGGCAAGAATGCAGACTGCGATGGTTCAAGGCGTAGAGGTTCCAAAGATCGGCCTGGGAACCTGGAATATGAGCGGCGAGGAAGCGCGCAAAGCTGTGCTCAGCGCGATGGAACTAGGTTATCGACATATCGATACGGCCGAGATGTACCGTAATGAACATGAGGTCGGAAAGGCCATCCAAGAAGCGCAGGTCGAAAGAGAGGATTTGTTTTTGGTCAGCAAAGTTTGGACCAATCACCTGCGCAGTGATCAGGTGGTGGACGCCTGCAAAGCCTCGCTGGACCGTCTGCAAACGGATTATCTCGACCTTTACCTGGTGCATTGGCCAAGCGATTCCGTACCGCTCGAAGAAACGATGGACGGCATGGCCCGGCTGCTGGAAAGCGGCGAGGCCCGTCAGGTTGGCGTGAGTAACTTCTCTGTGAGCCAAATGGAGCGAGCGAGCCAGCTGCTCGGTTCGAAAATCTTCTGCAATCAGGTGAAGTACCACGTGGATCACCGACAGGATGCGGTGGTTGAGTACGGTCAGGAGCAGGATATTTTGGTGACCGCCTATACACCCCTGGCCAAGGGCAGGGCTGGAAGCCGGCAATTGCTGGAGGAAATCGGTCAAAAGCACGGCAAGAGCGGCCTGCAGGTGGCACTGCGCTGGTTGATACAGCAGGATAAGGTGGTCGCCATTCCGAAATCAAGCCACCGGGACCATCAGAAGCAGAACCTCGATGTACTGAATTTCGAATTGAGCGCAGAAGATATGGCCCGAATCAAGCAGCTTGGAAGAGGGGGCTAGGATTTCAGCACAACAATGATTCTGGATGCACGAGGGGATCGTAACTGTGTCCAACCGACGAGAACGTAAACGATTTTTTGGTCGCGCCCGGCTGGGACTGGCGCTGAGCGGAGGCGGGTCCAGAGGGCTGGCTCATATCGGTGTGCTGAAGGTGCTGGAACGAGAAGGAATCGAGGTTGCAGCTCTGGCGGGCACCAGCATGGGCGGGCTGATTGGCGCGGCCTATGCGGCCGGCATGTCTCCCGAGGAGCTAGAAGCGGAAGCGCTGAGGATGAGCCAGCTGCGCGAGCTTATCAAGCTGGTGGAGTGGTTCCCGCCGCGAGGGAAGCTGTTGGATCCTCAGCGAATTCGTTTGTTCCTGGGCGATCGCCTTAAATTGGATGTAGATTTTGACGAATTGCGCTTTCCATTCGCGGTGACGGCGGTGGACCTCAAAACGAATCAAATGAAGGTTATTCGCTCGGGGTCGGTGCTCAGGGCGGTGGAGGCGACCACGGCGTTGCCGGGCCTGTTTGCTGCAGTTGACCACCAGGGTGGAAGACTGGTGGATGGCGGTGTGCTGAATAATCTGCCGGTGGATCTGCTGACACCCTTGGGCGCTAAGTCTTTTATGGCGGTAGATGTTGGCTTCCAGCTGGTCCGAGAGCACCCGGAAAAGGAAATTCCGATCTTGAGATCGCTGCCCGAGGTGGCTACGGAGTTTTATCAGGTGGGCGCTCTGATGGTGGCGGAGATGACACAGCACCGGCTGGAATCCCACCCTCCGCATCTGCTTATCCGCCCTGAACTTCCGCCAGGCACCGGGATCCTATCCGGGTTCGTCCGGCCAAAGGAGATTATCGACAGTGGCGAGGAGGCGGCCAGTGCAGCCATCAAACAGATCCGGAACCTCGCAAGGCCGGGGTTCTTCGACTGGTTACAAGGGAATCCAGCCAAGCCGGCGTCCGAGATTCAAAAAAGATTAGGCGAGGATGAAAGCGAGGGATGAGTTCTTGCTGGATCAGGTCTTTCGTATACAGGCTGCACAACTTGGAATTCCTGGCCCCGCTTAACAGCTTCCAAGCGGCTGTGAACATCCAGTTGGCGGTAAATATTGCGTATGTGCGTACGTACGGTGTTGTAGCTGATCACGAGTTTCGACGGTAGCCCGGGCAACGATCTGCTCTGGGCCTGATCTTTGGCAGCAGACCTGGGTGGATAACACAGGCAACTATATGAGATTTCAAGGCGAGTGGCAGGAGGACAGAAAGGTTCTCACCCGGTAGGTTCCGAGGGGTAGGGAAGGCGTTCTTCAGCGCATGGTGTGGTTTGATATCGAACCCAGGCACTTTGAATGGCATGGGCTGTTGTCCGAGAATAGGGACAGAAGTTGGGAGATCCGCTGGCATTTGCATCATCAGCGATCGGAAGAGGCCAGCCAGATCGGGACTGGCCAGGTTAATCCGGCATTTTTTGGCAAGAGGGACAGTAATAGCCCGTTCGGCCACTGACATCGATCCGCTCGATTTCACCCCGGCAGCGTGGGCATTGGGCGCCCGGTTCTCGATGTGGCAGCAGCCAATTTTCGGGCATCCTCTCCGGTTGGGCGTCAACCTCGATCGCCTTATTAATCACACGCCGCATGGCATGATAGATCTTGCCCAATTCCTTTTCGGAGAGATCTGGGATCTGGGCCCTTGGGTGGATGCGGGCTTGGTAAAGGATCTCATCGTTATAAACGTTGCCCAATCCGGCCATGACAGATTGATCCATCATTGACGATTTAATCATGGCCCGTCGATCAACCAGGATATCCTTGAACTGAGAGAATCCAAAAGAGTCTTTGAATACGTCCGGTCCCAGTTCTGCCTCCGCGGCGTAGTCTTCCATGGATTCAAGCGGTTGGATCTCGCCGAGCTTGCGCGGCATCACCAAAGCAAGATGATACCCATTGTCAAAATGGATTCTGAACTGGCTGTACTCTGGCTCTTCATCAAGTCCTTTGAAGTATTCGAAGTATCCCGTCATGCCGAAATGGAATCGGAGAAAGCGGCCATCGTCCATCTCGGCAAAGAAGTTTTTCCCGATCCGATCCGTTCCGGAGAAGCTGTGTCCGGAAAGCCAACGGCCTACCCCGCCCGGGGAGGTGCCCACCAGCAAATTCGGTTCGTGACATCGGACCCGTTGGATTGCTTGGTGAAGCGAGGTGGATTCGAAGTACTGTTGAAACACGGCCAAGTCTGGAAGCTCGGGCATGAACGACCCCCGTCGTGATTGGCGTAGACTATGAGAGTAGTTGGACTTTTTATTAATGATAGCGTCTTGTTCTACCGTCTTTATAAGTGATCGTCTCAAGCTGTTTTGGCCTTAGCAGCGTCCAGTCGGATGGCTGATGGTTTTCTCTATTGCCTGGGATGCGTCTATTGTCAGGTGGGGCTGGACGCGGAGAGTTGAAGACAGGGATGAAGCGAATTGCGATTATCGGTGGCGGGATTCTCGGGGCGGCAACGGCCGAGGCGCTGACGCGCGCCCGCCCTGATTGGCAGATATCTCTATTGGAGAAAGAAAGTGCTCTGGCCAGCCATCAATCGGGCCGGAACTCGGGCGTCATCCACTCCGGCGTCTATTATCGACCGGGAACACTCAAGGCCCGCTTTTGCCGTGAGGGCAAGCAGATGCTTGAGGTCTTCTGCCGGATACAGGGGATTCCCATTGAAAGTCGTGGCAAACTGATTGTGGCCGTGGATGAGGTGGGGCTGGAGGGGCTCAGGCGGCTCGAACGCAGAGGTCGGGAAAATTATGTGGAATGTCGTCTCGTGAGCGCTTCAGAAGCTAACCAACTTGAACCTCGGGTCCGGGCGGTTGGTGCACTGTATGTGTCAGAGGCGGCCATCGTCGATTATGGCCAGGTGACTGCGGTGCTGGCCGGATTGGCGCGAGATCGCGGCTGCCGGATCTCTCGCCGCACCGCTGTCTTTGCTATCGAAGCGGCGGATCATGGTGTCCTGCTTCGCACATCGCGTGGGGAATTCCAGGTCGATGGTTACATAGGCTGCGCCGGATTGCATGCGGATCGATTGGCGAGAGCGGCTGGTCTAAAGATGGATGCCATGGTTGTCCCCTTTCGCGGAGAATACTATCGATTAAAAGAAAAAGCGGCACAGGGGTTGCGCCGCCTGATCTATCCGGCGCCCGACCCAACGTTTCCATTCCTGGGAGTACACCTGACGCCAACAATGGATGGAGAGTTTCTATGTGGACCAAACGCGGTCTTGGCATTGGCCAGGGAAGGTTATAGTTGGGCAGAGGTCGACCCAGCACACTTGTTTGGTTTGATGACGAGCATTGGTTTTCTCCGCCTGGCGGCCCGGCACTGGCGTTTCGGGCTCAGAGAGATAGCGCGTTCACTGAACAAGAGGCGATTCGCGGAATCGGTGTCCAGGTTGGTCGAGGGAGTGACCCCGGATGATCTATTGGAGGCAACCAGCGGGGTCCGGGCGCAGTTGGTCTCCAGCCAGGGTGAATTGAAGGATGATTTCGTGATGAAATCATGCCCTGGGGGATTGCATTTGCTCAATGCGCCCTCGCCCGCCGCGACCGCCTCCCTGCGGATCGGCCAAGAGCTGGCCAATCGAGCGGTGGGGCAGTTTGGAAAGTAAATTCTGTGGCACGGAGAGCACCATGAATTGGAAGTGGTCAAATGTCCCGGTGCCGCCACAGCATGTGGTTGGGCTGATAGGGGGATGGGGGCTGGATCTCCTTTTGGATGGCGGAAAGGTGGGCTTAGGTGTCTTCGGGGATATCGCTGGGGGGTTATCGATAATCATCGGACTGTGTTTGGCCATCTGGTCGGTGCTGGAGGTTGGAGAGGCCGAGCTGGAGAATCCCCAGGAACTGATCACCTCTGGTCCTTTTGCCATCAGCCGGAATCCGATGTACGTTGCCTGGACGCTGAACTTCATCGGCCTGGCGCTGCTGGCTGATTCGCTTTGGATTCTGCTGCTATCCCCACTGGTGGCAGCCTACACACATTGGATGGATGTGCGCAGCGAAGAGAGGTGCCTGGAAAAGGCATTTGGAG
>JBKHKF010000046.1:0-11656 GCA_046537745.1 Anaerolineales bacterium
GCCTTCACATATCTGGATCTTTTCGCGCAGGGTTGGCTTACATTGGGGCCCTTGGCGGTGGCACACGCCAACTCACGCGGACGGAATGTGGGCTGGTTCAAAGGGCTGGCGCTGCTCGCGGCCAGGATCCCACTGCAGGCGGTGGCCGGTGCGGGCTTGCCGCTGGGGCTGGGTCTGGCGGCTCGGTCCGGGGGTCGCCTCGCTTGGTCTTGCGGTGCTGCTGGCCGCACCCTTTCCGGCGCTGCTGGTGCCATCCGGGCTTGCTCACGCCCAAATTTGAATAGCTCCCGTCACCTGACCTATAATTGGCACCGTTTGAAAATTTGAGTTGGGAAGAGGAGATGGATTCAAAGATCACAAGCAGCGATCGGCCGTTGACGCGCGGCATGCAGATTATGCTCTTAACCGCAAGTGTACTTGTCTTTCTGGTAGGCATCCCTTTGCTATTCTTCACGGGGCAAACGGATCGCTTTTTCGCCTGGACGATCGGCTCGCAGCTGACGGCCGCCTTTTTAGGGGGCGCTTACTGGTCGAGTGGTGTGCTGGAGTTCATGGCTTCGCGCGAGAAATGGTGGGCCAACGCGCGGATCGCGGTCCCGGCAGTGTTCCTGTTCACGGTGCTGACCTTCATCGTCACCCTGATCCATATAGGCAACTTCCATTTTGATGCTACTGCCTGGCAAACCCTGACGGTCACTTGGGGTTGGTTGATCGTCTACACCGTGGTGCCGTTGATCATGGGCGGGTTGCTGATCCGTCAGGGCTTGCTGACCGGCGACGACCCGGCCCGCCGCCGGCCGCTTCCGAGCTGGACGCGGGGCTTGCTGGGCCTTCACGCGGCGATCATGCTGCCGATGGGTATAGCCTTGCTCCTGTTCCCGCTTGCCACGGCCTCGATTTGGCCTTGGGACCTGACCGCGCTGACCGGTCGAGCCATCGGCGCCTGGCTGACCTCGATCGGTGTTATTGCCGTCCATGCGGTCTTTGAGAACGACTGGTCCCGGCTGCGCGGGTTCACCGTCACTTACGGACTGTTTGCCGTGTTGCAGCTGCTGGCCCTGCTGCGGTTCGGGAACGAGGTGGAATGGGGGACGGCGGCCGCCTGGGTGTACCTTCTGGTTCTCTTGAGCATAGGCGTTGTTGGAGCGGCCGGGACGGTGCAGGGACGGGCGGCCCGCTGAGCCAGTTTTGCTCCTTGGCCTGGCCCTTACCTTCCCAGGCTGAGCTGGTCATTCAGCCAGTCGTGCAAGGCCAGCGCGTTGTTATGTTCTTCGGCATCGTTGGCTTCTCAATTGACCAAGCGGACACTCGGCACTGCTGTGGATCGGCTGACTGCGGCCGTTGCGGTGGGCAGAGGGTTGACGATCCTGGTTTGGGGCCGGCCCGCAGCTGGATTTGACTATGACGCCTTCCTGCATTCGGCTTTTCCGGGGTTTGGCATCGGCATGGTGATGGCGCACGCGTTTATGAGGGCCCCGGTTTTTGCAGGTGGGCAGGCTCACTATTCTCTGTTCTTATATTTTCCAGTACTGTTGCTGCACGTCTCAACAGCTGGCCGCGTGATCAGCGATCTACTGGAGGCGCAGCCAGCGTGGGAACTGAGTTCCATCTTCAACGTAATTTCCATTTTGCTATTCTTGGCGCTGATGATGGTGAGCGTATTAAGGTCCCGCGATGGCTGATGGCCCCATTCCTCGTCGCTTGTGGTGGGCTGCCCTGGGCATGTTCTGCCTGGCAGCTCTCACCGGAGCCGCCTATCGCTGGTCGATGTGGTTGGGTCCGCTGCCGCGTTTCAGCCTAGTCAATTTGCGACACGCTCACTCCCACTTGATGTACATGGGTTGGGCCACGCCTGCCGCCGCTATCCTCATCAGTTCTCTGCTTTCTCATCAACGCAAAGATGAACACACGGCCTGGCACTGGGCGGTGGCTTTGATGATATTTTCAGCTGCTGCCGCATATCCCGTCTTCCTGCGCTTCGGCTATCAACCGGTGCCTATTGGTGAGGCTCATCTGCCGCTGGCCGCATTGATTGGCGGCGTGAACATAATCGCCTGGTATGCATGGATGATCCAACTGCGATCGATCCAGCGCCAGGCAAACTTCACGATGGCGACTCAGCTGTGGACATTGGCCGGATTCTTCCTGCTCTTGTCTTCTTTCGGGGCCTGGTTCCGCGGAATGCTCCCCAGGCTTGGTCTCACCGATCCGCTGTGGGGCGCGATAAGTCTGCACTGGTTCCTGGACATGCTTGCAGAGGGTTGGTTGCTGCTGGCGGTGCTTGGTCTGATGTATCAGCGCCTGGAAGTGGAAGACGGGCCTGGCTGGGCGAACTATTTGTTGTTCTCCGGGCTGCCGTTGGCTTTCTTGCTCGGGATTCCCGCTGGCCAACTGCCTCTCGTGGAGCTTCGCTGGCTGGCGAGGGCGGCCGGCGCGCTGGTGGCGCTGGGTACCGCAGCCCATATTATCTTCCTGTGGCAGGCCGCCCCTGTAGTCTGGCGGATCCCGATGGGGGTTTTGATGGTCAAAGCTGCGCTGCAGCTGGCCGACGCCTTGATCGGCTCGAGCTCCATCCTGGCGGCCGCAGGATTGCGGCTGCTGCACCTCCATCTGCTGCTGGTGGGCGGATTCAGCCTGGGGGCATGGCTTGTTTCCAGGGATTTGTGGGGACCCCGCTCCGCTGTCCTGCCCAAGGCAATAACCGCATCCGTGCTGTTGTTGTTGACAAGTCTGGTGCCCTTGACGGAGCTGTGGCCGGCCGCCTGGTCGGGCCGGTGGACGCTGGCGCTGGCCTCGGTCGCTGCCACCTTACCGCCGACTGTTGTACTGGCTGGCTTCGTGAAGTCGGGATTCGGGCTGAGAGAACGGGCGAACTCGGCAAGCTGAGGCAGCGATCGGTCCCGCTTTTCCGGCACCTTCCAACATGATCGGGTGCGGACAGCCGGCTCAGGCCCCGCGTCTTTTGACCCGCGGCCAAGCGTGTGCAGCGAAGGCCAGCACACCCAGGGCTGTTATTCCTCGGCTGACAAGCAGGCCGGGCCGCCCTGTGCGAAGGATCCCTGCGAGGAAAAGAGCCAGCAGGCCCACATTAAGCAGCACGACAGCCAACCAGGCCAGGGTGACATTGCCCCGCTCCCCGCTGAACCTGGGCAGGATCCAAAAGCCCACCCCCATGGCCAACTGGGCCATCCAGCCCAGCAGCAGGAACTCTATATGTATCGGCAGCAGTCCCCAAAGCGCAGGGTCCAATGCGAGCCCCTTGTTAATCAGCATGATCGCACCCAGGGTGAAGCCGGCGGCCAGATGTATCAAGGAAGCCCGGACAGCGACCACGGATAGTCTGGGCATCTCAGCGCTCTTTCACCCTGGGCCATGTGTTGATCACAAAGGACAGACCTGCCGCCCATTGCAGACTCGCGGAAATGGCCAGTATCCGATTCCAGATGAATCCGGACTGCGATGAGATCAGGGGTTCCGCCACGCCTCGCAGCAGCAAACCCAAATTCAGCGCGACAAATACGAACCAGACGATATTCTCACTCCCACGCGGTTGTTCGGAAGAGGCCTTTGGGAACATCCAATGCATTACCCCAAAGATCAGTTGCGTCAGCCAGCCCACCATGAACAGGTGGTAGAAAACTGGCGTCAGGGCGCTGATGTAAGGTGGCAGGTCAAAGAGCGGCCGGGCCGCCAGCAGCACACCCAGCACCAAAGAGGCAGTCAGGTGGATAAGGGAGGCTCGAACGAACCAGCGCGTTAGCTTTGGCATTGAGCCACCAGCAATCTCAATTCATTGTCCATCACTTCAGCAGCAAGAGCAGGAAAACAAAGCGGTCTTTAGCCATCAAACTATGAGGCAACCGAGCGGGCATATGAATCCATGCGCCAGGGCCGATTTCGTGTTCGTCCTCGCCCAACGCCATGACCGCCTCCCCGCTCAGTACTTGTATGACGGCCGGATAAGCGGCAGTGTGCTCGGTCATCTCCTGGCCCGCCGCAAAGCCAAACAAGGTTGCCTTCATCTCGTCGGTATCGAGCAGCGTCCGGCTGACGACGCTCTTTTCCGGAATCTCCGGCAATTTGTCTTCAAGGTTTTGAAAGAGAGTGTAGCTTCTGTCTGCCATCGCGACTCCTAACAGCAAAGATTTAAAGAGCAGCAGGGTGAACCGAAGTCCACCCCGCTGCGTTTGATTCTACTAAAAGCTATTGAGCTGGTCCCTGATAAAAAACGTCCTCAGATTCCTCTCCCTCAGCGAACAGGAATCCGGCCAGTCCTCGTTCGAGACGACTCAGCGCGTGGTCCACCAGGATGTACTGCCCCGGCTCGTCGATTTCGAACTCGACGACTGTGGCACCACCCGGCGGCACCAACGTGGTTTGGACGTCGGTCATGGGCTCGCTGGTGAGCGAGGCCAGATCATAGACCCTGTCGAAGATCTCGCCGATGACATGGAACGAAGAGGTGAAGTTCGGTCCGCCGACGCCGAAGTAGATCCGGACGGTTTCACCGACGGTGGCTTGCAGCGCGTTCTCTTCGGTGGTCAAGGCGTTGGCCGCGCCGTTGAAGACGAAATACTCGGGGTCCTCATCGAGCATGGCATCGTAGTCGAAGTCCAGGTGACCCTTGGTGCCATAGTCCTGAGCGGTGTACACCTCGCCCTGCATCACATAGAACTCTCGATCGACCTCGGGCAAACCAGCTTCGGGCTCGACCAGGATCAGTCCGTACATGCCGTTGGCGATGTGTTGCGCGACGCTTGGGGTGGCACAGTGATAGACGTAGAGGCCCGGTGCCAGGGCTTCGAAGGTGAAAGTTGTCGTTTCGCCCGGTGCGGTCTCGGTGTGCACGGCGCCGCCGCCAGGGCCGTTGACAGCATGCAGATCGATGTTGTGTGAAAGCTTGCTTGAGGTCTGGTTGTTTAGTGTCACCTCAACGGTGTCGCCTACGCGAACCCGAATCATCGGCCCGGGGATCTGGCCGTCGAAGGTGAAGTAGTCATAGGTGGTTCCGTCGGCCAACTGGCCGGTCACCTCTTCCGTCGTCAGCTCAACCTGGACCAATTCAGGCTCACGATCGCCAACGGGTTCCGGTAGATCTGCGGGATTGCGGATGACCGATACTCCTTCGGCAGCGACTTGTTCAGGCTCGCCGACGCGGAGTGTGCCCCACATGCCAGCCTGTCGGTGGCCAGGCAAGGTGCAGTAGTAAACGTATTCCCCTTCTTCGTCTACTTTGAAAACCACGGTGGCCTGCTCATCGATTGCTGACAGCTCGGCCGTCTGCACGCTGAACTCATCGATTGCCAGGTCATGGGCGATGGCGTCGGCGTTGATCAGTGTGATCTGCACGACATCGCCGGGTTCAGCTGTCAGAGTCGGATTGACCTCGCCGTCAATGTCGCCGCCCTGGCCGACGAAGACCAGGCCGCCGTAATCGGCGCCTGTGAGCAGCGTGTACTCGATATCAGCTTCCTGTTGGTTCATGTCGCTTGCTTCCGCCGCGCCTGACACGTTGGCTTCGGTGGGTTCCTCGGTCTGCTGAACGGGCTGTTGCCCGAGCGTTCTGGGTGTAGCCAGGAAAACCACGAGGAGCGTTCCTAGCAGAAGTAAGACGGGGTAGATTCGCTTCATGATAAAGTACTCCTTCTCCTGTTCAATCTAAACCGCGATCGGATGATCCATCGAGTGACCTGGCCAAGTCCTCCACGAAAGAACTGGTCTCCAGGTTGTAGGCCTCCAGCGCCTGTTGCGTGGTGTGAAATTTGGCAAACTCGCAACCGATGCAAGCCATCCGGTACGCGATCAGAACCTGAGCTGCCGCTGGCCAGCGGCTGAGCAGCTGATCCAATTTCATGTTCAGTAGATCGCGCGTTTGCGGTTTATGCTTATCCATAAATTTATTGTGCCGGCCCAATGTGTGTCAAACGTTGCGCTGGCGCAAAGAGAGAAAGATTGTGAAATGCAGTGGCAAATGAGATGAAGCGCGTGAAGGGACTATTCTTCCGGAGAGGCTTGTTCCGGCAGGTCCTCGGCGATGGCGATGAGCTTGTGGGCTCGCAGGATTTCAACCCGCTTGCGTCGGGCCACCAGGATGCCCTCGCGTTCCCATGCCTTGAGCGTACGGCTGACGGTGTATAGCGTTGTTCCGCTCATGTCGGCCAAATCCTGACGGGATAACGGCGCGTCGATCACGAGTGAGTCGCCTTTTTCCTCGCCCAGTTGGGTGGTGAGGCGCACCAGGGTCCGGGCGATGCGGCGCTCAACTCTTTCCGTTGCAAGCTCGCGCAGCCGACGGTGGGCAGCCTGCAGCATGCGGGTGGCAAAATGGAGCAGGTTTCTGGCCACTCTCGGGTGCTGCTGCATCAGTTCTTCGAAATCCTGGTGGTTGATGAAGTAGGTCTCAACCGACTCAAGTGTGATGGCGCTGGCGGGATAGGTTTCCTTGCCCACGGTAGGTAGGGCGCCAAGGACGCCGCCCGGCTCGAATATGTGCAGGATTACCTCCAGGCCCTCCACCGAGGTCTGGACAACCTTGACTTTCCCGCTGGCGACCAAGTGGAAGGAATCGGCGGTCTCCCCTTCGAGAAAGATGGTCTCATCAGGCTCAAACCGGGCGGATTTGAAGGAACGCGATACCTGGGCCAATTCCTCCTCCGACAGGCCAGCGAACAACTCCGCTCGTTTGAAGATTTGAATTCGGTCTACCGCGGGTTTATTTGCCATGGCGACCTATCACGCGTGCTTCCATGGTCGCGGGATCAGCCGCGGTACCTTCTGCCTGTAGTTCCGATAGACATCCCCCCACTCCCGCAGCAGCTTCTTTTCCTCATAGATACTGCCCACGGAAAGGTAAAGTGTAATTCCCAGGTTGAGAGCCAACAGATTGCTGGTCATCCAGGGTATGAGCCAGATGAAGACCAACCCGGCGGTGTAGAGCGGATGGCGCACCCAGCGGTAAAGGCCGTCTTCGACGAACTGCTCCTGGTCCGTCTCTCCTTGTTGAAGCTGGTGGAGCCCCAGGAACTCGGAGGCGCCGGTTTGGGCCAAGCCGATAAAGAGCGCTACCACGGCCAGCGCCTGAAGTGCCAGCGTGAGCCAAAGCAGGGGAGGTTGAATCTGATAAAGTTGGCTACTGGGCGCCAGCCAGGCCACGGCCAGCACGGGCAGGAAAGTGATCGCACCCGTGATATTGAAAAAAAGCCGGTACAGTCGGTCGTGCCACTGGCCAAAGGCAGACCGCGACCATGCCTTCACGCGCGGGCTGGCCAACAGGCTGTGAACAGCTCCGTAGGCAACCACGGCCATAAATGTAGCTACTGCTCCAAAAAGAGTTTGCAGGTTCAATCTATCTTCTCCCGGTCTTGCGCGGCATCATCGTACCTTAATGACGGAAAAAGCTGCGTGGTAGAATCGCTCCGCGCCGAACTCACTGAGCATTGTCCCACAAGGAATGATAGATGCAAGCAGAAAACTTCCGTATGCGGATCGATGTTCCCTTTCAGCGTGGCGTGAAACCCGCCTCCTCGATAAAGGCACGCTAGTCGATGGAGATGGAGCGAATCTGCGTATACTGCGGCTCGAGCGATCGTGTCAACACTCGCTACCTTGGCGCGGCTGGTGCCATGGGTCAGGCGCTTGCTCTTCGTGGCATCTCCATCATTTACGGTGGCGGCAGCACCGGAATGATGGGCGCCCTTGCGAACGCGGCCTTAGCGGCCGGGGGCAAGGTCATAGGTGTGCTGCCCCGATTTTTCGATACGCCCGAATTGGCTCATAATAAGCTTACAGAGCTTCATCACGTTGATAGTATGCATGAGCGCAAAGGGATGATGGCTGAACTGGCTGATGGCTTTATCGCATTGCCAGGAGGATTCGGGACCTTCGAAGAGTTGTTTGAAATCCTGACATGGGCTCAAATTGGACTTCACACGAGTCCTGTCGGCATTTTGAACATCGACGGCTACTTCGATCCAATGATGGCGCTGGTCGATCATGCCCAGCAACAGGGGTTCATCTACGCGGAACATAAAGACCTTCTGAGTGTTGATGGCGATCCAGACCGTCTTCTTGACACGATGAAGCAATACCAGGTGCCAGAAGGCTTGGAACGATGGGTGGAGCGAGGAAAGGACGCAACATGAACGCAGCACAGTATTTTGATCACTGGCATAAAGTATGGCGTGATTTGATGCGCGCCGTTGATTTATTGAAGGACGAGCACCTTGATTACCAGCCTGCCGAGAGTTATGGGCGCACCATTGGTGATATCCTGCGCCACATCACAAATTTGGAGCAAGGGTGGATCCATTTCGTCGTTCGCCGCGAACTATCCGACTGGCCCGAGGAGCAGGCGGCCGAGTTAGACACCGTCGGCGAGATCCGGGATCAGATGCAGCAGGTCCATCAGAAAACATTTGATTATCTCTCCCAGGTACCCGTGGAGGATTTCAATCGCATCGTACAGGTTCCGGGGGATGGTTCACCGAAGCTCGGCTGGATTCTGTGGCATGTTCTGGAACAGCAAATTCACCACCGGGGTGAACTATTCTTGTGTTTAAGCATGTTGGGCCTGGATCGCCCCAAAACGGATCGGCCTGGATAGCCCCAACTGTACAATGACTGAACCGATCAGGCTTTTGCACTTTGCCGATGTTCACATCGGTATGGAGAACTATGGCGGGATCGATCCGGAGAGCGGGACCTCGACCCGCGTCCGAGATTTCCTCGATCGCCTTGATGAAGTTGTTGATTACGGACTAGCGCACGAGGCAGACCTGGCTATCTTCGCCGGGGATGCCTTCAAGCACCGCGACCCCGATCCGACCCAGCAGCGGGAGTTTGCCCGGCGCATCAAACGCCTGGCCGATCAAGTTCCCACGCTGCTGCTGGTGGGCAACCATGATATGCCGGCTGTCGCCACCAAAGCCAACAGCGTGGACATCTTCCGGGCGTTAGAAGTCCCGAATGTGATCGTGGGTCACACGCCGGGGAGCCAGGTGGTTCAGACTCGGCGGGGGCCTGTCTTCTTGGCCTGGATGCCCTATCCGATGCGCAATCGCCTGCTGACAAGAGAGAGCTACCAGGGGAAGAGCATTGAGGAGTTGGGCGAAATCCTGCGGCAGACCGTGGCGGATATTGTCCGTCAGTTGACAGTGGAGGCACAAGACCAGTCCATGCCCAGAGTGTTGGCCGGCCATTTATCAGTGGCTGAAGCCAAACTCGGGTCGGAAAGGACCGCAATGCTGGGGCAGGATGTCGCCATTACCCGTTCCTCCCTGGCAGATTCGGCCTGGGATTACATCGCCCTGGGCCACATCCATCGCCATCAAATTATCAACCCCGAGGGGTATCCGCCCATCGTATACAGTGGATCGCTGGAACGCATTGATTTTGGCGAAGAGGGTGAACAGAAGGGATTCTGCTGGGTGAAGCTCGCCAGAGGGGAGACGGACTGGGAATTCGTCCCGGTGAAAGCCCGCCATTTCCAGACCATCCGGGTGGACGCCCGGGAGGCGGAGGACCCAACGGCGGCAGCTGCAGCAAAAGCCGATGAGATCGTCGAGGCTAGCGTGGTGCGGCTGATCGTCAAGATGAACGCATCCCAGGAGGCCTCCTTTGTGGAACGCGAAGTGTTGAAAGCCTTTGAGGCAGCCTCCCATGTCACTATCAATCGAGAAGTTGAAGCGGAAGCAAGGGCACGCTTGGGCACGGACGCGCCGGAGGCGCTGACCCCGATGGAACTGCTGGATAAATACCTGGAGGCTCGCCAGGTTGACCCCGGGCGGCGGGAGGAACTCCTTCAAAGAGCCGAAGATCTCCTGAATGCGAACTGATCGTCCATGATCCCCTACGAAATTCGGCTGGAGAACTTCCTGGCATATCGGCATCCTGAGCCGCTCCGCCTGGAGGGCATCCACGTCGCCTGCCTGGCGGGACCAAACGGCGCCGGCAAATCCTCTTTGCTGGATGCAATCACCTGGTGCTTGTGGGGGAAGGCGAGAACCAACTCGGCCGATGATCTCATCCATCAAGGCGAGAGCGTAATGGCCGTTACGCTGATCTTTGGGCAGGGCGGCAATCGGTACCAGGTGATTCGCCAGCGCAAGGCCGGCAAGCGCGGCTCATCGCTGCTTGAGTTTCAAATTCGAGATGAAAAGGCGGAGGTCTGGCGACCGCTGTCGGAGGGGACCATCCGGGAGACCCAGGAGCGCATCGATGAACTGCTTCGGCTGGATTATGACACCTTCGTAAATTCCGCATTTCTTGTGCAGGGTCGGGCGGATGAGTTCACCACAAAGACTCCCGGGCAGCGCAAGGAGGTGCTGTCCAGTATTTTAGGATTGGATCGGTGGCAGGAGTATGAGGCGCGGGCCAAAGACGAGGCTCGGGAGCTTCAAGGTGAGATGGATCGCATCGAGGGCAGGCTCCAGGAACTTGAGCTGGAGCTGGAGCAGCGCGAGCAATACAAGGAGGCTTTAGCGAAGGCGGAGGGAGAAGCCAGGGTCGTCTCGGAGAAACTGTCGAAAGCGGAGGATGAATGGACCAGCCTGGAGCAAAGTCGAAAAGATCTGGTCCGTCTGCAGCGACAAATCGACGATTTCACACGTCGGATTGTCTCCCGACAGCGCGAGGTGGCCGAGGCCGCCGAGGAGCTGAAAGCGCTGGAAGCCAAGTCAGATCAAAATGCAATTGAAGCCGCGCTGGCCGAAATTCGCGAATCCGTGTCTGCCTACGGGCCTTTGGAAGAGCAGAAATCCAAGTTGGAGGCAGAGAAAGCGGCGCTAGCAGAGGAAGCAGCAAACCTGCGCGGCATCAATCAAGCGCTGGGACCCGAGACGGAACCATTGAAGGAGCGCGCGCAGACGTTGCGCGCTGCCACTGAACCCATCTGTCCAACGTGTGGACAAGCGCTGACGGAGGAGCACCGGGAGGAGCTCTTGATGGAACTGCAGGCACAGGTGGAGAGAAGGCGGCAGGATTACCGACAAAACCGAGAACAAATCCAAATGCTTGAGGAAAAGCTACATGAGGTCGGCGAAAAACTGGTGGAGGTGAACGATAAGCTCCGGGGCCGGCCGCAAGCGGAGAAGCGTCTTGGCGAGTTGGAGGCGGCGATGTCTCACGCGGCCGAAGCAGCTCGGCAGGCCGAATCAATGAAGGCCAAGATCGATCGCTGGCAGAAAGCGCTGAAGCAGGAGGAGGAGCAACGGGAGGCCGTCGAGAAGGAAGCGCTGGAGACAGAGCAAACGCTGGAAGCGGCTTCGCTGACCCAGTCCGACATCGACAATCTCCGCCGGCAAAAGCGGCTGGCTGACGAGCGCGTTGGCGGGGCCAGACAACAGCTGGCTGCACTGGAGCAGATTGAAGAACAAGCTGAGAAGAGCCGCCAGCGCCGGCAGGCGCTGGCTTATGAACTATCGTTGCTGGAGGAGCTCCGGGAGGCATTCAGCAAACGGGGAGTGCCCGCCATGATCATTGAGACCGTTGTCCCCGAGCTGGAGCGGACGGCCAATGAATTGCTGGCGCGCATGACGGACGGCCGCTTTCATGTTCGAATTGAGACACAGCGGGAGATCAAAACGGGCGAACTGCGGGAGGCGCTGGACATCATTATTTCGGATGAGCTCGGCAGCCGACCTTATGAACTCTATTCAGG
>JBKHKF010000047.1:0-11646 GCA_046537745.1 Anaerolineales bacterium
TGATTCCACTGGGGACTGGAGAAGAGTCATCCAGAATAGGCTCTGTCAGCGTCGTCGGGGCTGTCTCGCCACCTGCAGGGGATTTCTCGGAGCCGATCACGCAGAATTCCATGCGACTGACTGGGACATTCTGGGCTCTGGATACTGATCTAGCACGCCGCCGCCATTTCCCTGCCATCGATTGGAATCAAAGCTTTTCATTGTATGAGCTGGATGAGTGGTTCCGGCAGGAGGCGGATCCCGAGTGGCCGGACCTCATCGCCTGGATGAACAGCCTGCTCGAGGAGGTTGACCGGCTGGAGGAAATTGTCAGGCTTATCGGCCCGGAGGCGCTTTCCAATGATGAACAGTTGACGCTGTTTACCGGGCGCATGACCAGAGAGGATTTTATGCAGCAGTTGGCGACATCCAGGGTTGACGCTTTTAGCCCCCTGCCCAAGACGATTTTGATGTTGAAGATTCTGCGTCGATTTGATGAAGTTGTTGAAGCTGCTCGAGAACAAGGCTATTCTGCTGATGAGATTCAGGAGTTGGATTTGGTCAGCAAGATCGCGCACATGAAACAGCATCCCCCTGAGCAGGCCGAACAGGCACTCGAGGGCTTGCTGTCTGAGGTCAACCGGAAGCGTGATGAACTGACGGGTGATCGATGAGCCAACGATATGCCCTTTCAGATCCGTCGCCGAAGATCTATCGGACTATCAGTCGGGTCCAAGGCCCGCTCCTCGTGGTCGAGCGCACGGAAGGCGTCGCCTTTGAAGAGATGGTAGAGATCATCGCACCGGGTGGAGAAGCGCGCAAAGGACGCGTATTGGAAGCGCATGAGAATCGGGCTGTGATCCAGGTTTATGAGGGAACCGACGGCCTGGATGTGGGCCAAACAAGCGTACGTTTCCTGGGCCGCACAGCCACCTTCGGGGTTGCCCCTGATATACTCGGCAGAATCCTGGGTGGCAGCGGCCAGCCAATTGACGGCGGCCCGCCGCTGATAGCCAAGGAGAGACGGGATATCAATGGGCGTCCAATTAATCCATACGCCCGGGCCCACCCGAGGCAGTTTGTGGAAACAGGTATTTCCGTGATTGACGGCATGAATACCCTGGCGCGCGGCCAAAAGCTGCCTATTTTCTACAGCACTGGTCTGCCCGCCAATCGACTCGCCGCCCAGATCGCCGACCAATCCACGGTGGAGGAGGGTGGTGCTGACGGGGGGTTCGCGGTGGTTTTTGCCGCAATTGGGATCAATCAGCGGGAGGCGGCTTATTTCGAGAGCTACTTTGAAGGCAGTGGTCAGCTCGAGCGCTCGCTGATTTTCCTTAACCGCGCCGATGATCCTACGATCGAGCGGGTGCTGACGCCGAGGCTGGCGCTGACGGCAGCGGAGTATTTAGCCTTCGAGCAAGGTCGCCACGTTTTGGTGATCATGACCGACATGGTCAATTACTGTGAGGCACTCCGTGAAATCGCCGCCGCCCGGGAGGAGGTGCCGGGTCGTCGGGGCTATCCGGCGTATATGTACTCGGATCTGGCCAGTTTGTACGAAAGGGTGGGACGGCTGCGCGGACAGGATGGCTCGGTCACCCAGTTGGTGATGGTGACGCTGCCGGACGATGACATGACTCATCCAATCCCTGATCTGACGGGCTACATCACCGAGGGGCAAATCGTACTCAACCAGGAGCTCCACCAGCGCGGTATCTACCCGCCCATCGATGTGCTTCCATCTCTCTCGCGGTTAATGAAAGATGCCATCGGGGAGGAAAGCACACGCGAAGATCATCGAGAGCTTTCCGATCAGCTCTATGCTCTCTACGCGGACGGACGGGATTTACGCCAGCTGGCCTCCATCATTGGCGAGGGGGCCTTGAGCGAGCAGGATCGGAAGACGCTGGAGTTTGCCGATCGTTTTGAACGAGAGTTTACTCATCAGGGCGCGGATTACCGATCGCTGGAGGAGACTCTGAATCTAGGGTGGGAGCTGCTGCGCACGATGCCCCGGCGCGAACTTAAAAGGGTATCGGCGGAGCTGCTGCGAAAATATTACGATGGGGCCGATAAGGAGGGATCGGATTAATGTCGCCTTCGAACCTGCAGCAGAATTGATTCATGCCCCAGATTCCAGCTACACGAGCTGAATTTAAGGAGCGAAAGGAACGCCTCGAGCTTGCCCGTGAGGGCCAGTCCATGCTGGAGGAAAAGCGGGCTGCGCTCATGCAGGAGCTTCAGTCAACAATCGAGCGGGTCATGACGACATCGGAGGACCTGGCGGAAGCCGCCGAGACCGCGCGCCATGCCTTGGCTGTCGCCAATTCGCAGGCGGGTTTAGCCCGTGTCCGCTCGGCCGCATTGGCGGCGCGGGACACGTTGGTGCTGGAAAGTCGCATCCGGAACATAATGGGGCTGCGCGTTCCGCATTATGAGGCGGGGGCGGTCCTCCGCCCAGCCAGGGGCCGGGGTTACGGGCTGCTGGACACACCGCTTGTCATTGATGTGGCGGCTGGAGCCTTTGAGAGGCAGGTGGAGGCGATTCTTGAACTGGCGGAAAGTGAACTCCGGTTGAAGAAACTTGCCAAGGAAATACAAAGTGTCACCAGGCGGGTAAATGCACTGGAACAGGTGCTCATTCCTCGCATCCAGGAGGAGATGGATTACATCGGGATGAAGTTGAAGGACCGTGAGCGCGAAGAGCACTACCGCCTGCGGCTGGTTAAATCCAGGCTGGAAGCGGCGAACCGCTGAGGTTCATGGCAGGTAGTACGTCATGCGCTGCAGGTGGAGGACCGGATCGATGTGCTGCACACGGATCGATTCGGGCAGGCTCAACGATGTCGGTGCGTAGCACAGGATTGCTTGAATCCCCGCCTCCACGAGCTGTTCACTTACTTTTTGCGCGCTGCTGGCGGGCACGGCCAGCATGGCAATTCGATAACCCTCATTCTCGATATCTTCTTTGAGCTGCATGACGCTGCGAATGGTGAACTCGCCGACTTGCTGACCGATTTTCTGGGGAGCAGAATCATAGACCGCCGCCACACGGAACCCTCGGTTCACAAATCCGCCGTAATTGGCGACGGCCGTACCGAGGTCGCCAGCTCCTACCAGGACCACATCCCAAATTTGATTAACATTGAGAATTCGCTTCAGTTGATCAGCCAAGTAGTCTACAGAGTAACCGGTACCCTGCTTGCCAAATTCACCGAATTGGGAGAGGTCCTTCCGGATCTGGGCGGAGGATATCCCCAGTCGATTTCCCAAATCCTGGGAAGAGGTTATTTCTACACCCCGACTCTGCATTTCGCTCAGCGCGCGCAGGTAAAGTGGCAGTCGGCCGATGACGATGTCAGGTGCTGAAAAAGTCGTCATACGTTGCTCCTGGTTGGATGATAATGTAGGTGTGCAACTCTAACATAAGGCCTGAGCCAGCGCAAATATTGGACCTGCTTTGGCGGATTTGGCCAGTTGGTATAATCTCAGCGCTCTCAAATGAAGGATTTCAAGGCCCTCTGACCATTATGTTTGTTGACGAAGCAAAAATTCACATCTCCTCCGGCAAAGGAGGCGATGGCATGGTCCACTTTCGCCGGGAGAAATTTGTTCCCCGGGGGGGACCCGATGGCGGTGATGGAGGCAAGGGTGGAGACGTCGTGTTCGCCGTGGACACGCACGCCAGCAGTTTGACGGCTTTCCGCCGCAACCGTCATTTTCGGGCGGAGGACGGCGGTCGGGGCGGCCCAAGCCGCAAGACGGGCGCTGACGGCGCCGATGAGGTGATCAGGGTTCCCCCAGGTACCCTGATCCGGGATGCAGAGACCGGGGAACTCTTAGCCGACCTGACGAAGCCCGATGAGAGGCAGGTCGTCCTTAAAGGTGGGCGCGGTGGCCGTGGCAATGCCCGCTTTGCCAACTCGCGCAATCAAACCCCGCGCATGGCGGAAAAAGGCGAGCCTGGCAAGGAACGATGGGTTTTGTTGGAGCTGCGTCTCATCGCCGATGTCGGCATTGTCGGGGTTCCAAACGCGGGAAAATCCACCTTGCTCTCCGCCGTCACCAACGCCAAGCCGAAGATTGCAAGCTATCCCTTCACCACACTGGCTCCTAACTTGGGGGTGGCTGAACTACCGGAAGGAGAATCGCTGGTGCTGGCGGATATCCCCGGATTGATTGAGGGAGCCCATGAAGGAGTAGGTTTGGGATATTCCTTCTTGCGCCACATCCAGCGGACTCGGGCCCTGATCCATCTTCTGGATGGAATGGCGGAGGATCCGTTGGCTGATTACACGCAAATCAACACGGAGATGGCGCTGTTCGATGAGAGGCTTTCAAAGCTTCCTCAGGTGGTGGCGGTGAACAAAATGGATTTGCCGGAGGTGGCCGAACGGTGGCCTGCCCTCAAGGAAATGCTGGAAGAGAAGGGGATTGATCCATTAGCCGTCTCCGCGGTCTCACAGCAAGGCCTGCGCACGCTTCTCTATCGGGCGCTGGAGGCGGTGAGGGAGGGACCGCCGCCTGAGGAGCCTGAGCAACCCGAGGAACTGCCTGTGTATCGGCCCGAGCCCGGTGCTGAAGACTTCGAGGTGGCGCGTGAAGGTGGAGCTTTCCGTGTCGAAGGGGAAGGTGTAGAGCGAGCGGCCGCCATGACGTATTGGGAATATCCGGAATCGGTGCGGCGTTTTCAGCGCCTGCTAGCCCGCCTCGGCGTTGAGGACGCACTCCGAGATGCAGGTGTGAAAGAGGGAGATACGGTACGCATCGGGGAGTATGAGCTGGAATGGCAGGATTAGTCGGAGTCTTCGGAGGGACCTTTGACCCTCCACACTTGGGCCATTTGATCCTGGCTGATGAAGCCAGAATATCACTGGGCCTATCACGTGTGTTGTGGGTCGTAGCGGGCGATCCTCCGCACAAGCCAGCCGATCCGATGCAGCCGGTCGAACATCGGCTTGCGATGGTTGAGGCCACCATCAAGGGCGTGCCTGAATTTGAACTTTCGCGGGCAGACATCGACCGGCCTGGCCCGCATTACACAGTGGACACGCTCCAGTGGCTTCGATCGGAGGGGGTGTCGGGTCCCTTTGTGTATTTAATGGGATCGGATTCCCTTAACGATCTTCCGAACTGGCATCAGCCCGATGCCTTTTTGAAAGCCTGCCACCAACTCGGCGTGCTGGTTCGGCCTGGAGCAGAGCCGGAGCTGGACCAGCTTGCTCTGGAGCTGCCTGCGCTGGTTCAAAAGACTCGCTTTTTCAAGGCACCCTTGATTGAGATCTCCGGTACCGATATCCGCCGCAGGGTGCGGCAGGGCGATGCCTACAGGTTCATGGTGTTACCTCGAGTGGCTGATGTGATCCAATCTTACGATCTCTATAGATGAGTCTGCTGCGAGACCCATCCTTCGTGGCAGCCGCGCTGGCTCACTTCGGAGTGGATCTCCTCAACAGCCAAAAATCGATCCTGCTCGCCTTCTTGAGCACGCCGCTTGGGCTCAGCAATTCGCTCATTGGTTTGAAAATACGTTCCATACACCTGCCACCTCGCTGGCTCAGCTGCTTTTCGAGGTGTTGGCCGACCGCTTCGAAGCGCGGCGGGCGGTTCCGGAGGGTTTTGTGTGGTTGGCTGGCATGTTCGGCGCGGTCGTCCTGGCCGCTGGCTATTGGGCGCTTTATTGGTGCTGGCGAGCGTGGTCCCTTCGATGCGGAGAAAAGCCGTGAGCGCAAGGGACCTGGCGCTCACGGTGTAAGGAGCATGTGCAGGTTGATATTTCGAGATCGGCTGCAGGTCCTCACCAGGCAGGCGAGGTCGGGGCCCCATCGGACGACTGACCTATTGGCAGGATAGCCCCGGAGGCATCCACTGCCCGCCATGCCTGAGTCAAAAGCTGCTACTCCTCTTCATCCAGGTTGGGAATCTCGATGCCACGATTGGCAACTGCTTCTTCCAATTGTTCCAGGGACACTCGGTTCTTCGTTCGGCAGTGGTTGCAGGGGGCATCGTAATGCACCTCACCGGATTCCCGAAGTGCTGCCACGGCGAAGCCGATCTCTTCATTGCTGAGAGAGTAGCTCCGGTTGCAGCGATAACAATTTAATTGCATGATTGTCTCCCAAAGATGAATGGTATTTGATATGGCTCGATCATACCAGCACACGTGGTTTCTATGAAATGGTAGCCATGACGACGGAAATGTGGCCCCTTTCCTTGACAGGAATGGGATCAGCTTACTAGAATTGAAACAAGCGGTTGGGCGGAGGGGTCGGCGCGTCATTCCAGCCATGTTTCCCCTGCGGATCACTTTGCCCTTCTGAAGATTCCGACTAACTACTGATAAAAAAGGAGTAAGTAATGACCTTCGAGCTTCCTGAGCTTCCGTACGATTATGATGCCTTGGAGCCGCATATCGATGAACGAACCATGCGGATTCATCACGACAAGCACCATGCCGGTTATACAAAAAAACTTAACGGTGCGCTCGATGGGCATGATGATCTGCAGGCCAAATCCATTGAGGAGCTTCTGGCCGACTTGAATGCAATCCCTTCGGATATCCGAACAGCCGTCCGCAACAACGGTGGCGGCTACGCCAACCACTCACTCTTCTGGAGCATTATGTCGCCTGATGGTGGCGGTCAGCCCGGAGGTGAACTTGGTGATGCGATCAACGAGGCCTTTGGCAGCTTCGGCGATTTCAAGCAAGAATTAACTTCCACGGCCGCTGGCCAATTTGGCAGCGGTTGGGGATGGCTTGCTGTCGATGGAAGCGGCAACCTGAAGGTTCTCTCTACGGCGAACCAGGACAGCCCACTCTCACAAGGCATGACGCCTATTTTGGGCGTGGATGTCTGGGAGCATGCGTATTATCTGAACTACCAAAATGAACGCGGTTCCTACTTGAATGCCTGGTGGAATACTGTTAACTGGGATGAAGTGGGCCGGCTGTACAACGAAGCAGTCGGCTAGTATAATCACTTTGGATACCAAAGTTGCCTCTTCTGAATAACGAGAGGCCCTCATTGGAGGAACATCTATGACCCATGTCATCACTAGCCTCTGCTTGCGCGATTCTTCCTGTGTCGATGTATGTCCCGTGGAGTGCATCGTCCCGGGAAAACCGGTTGATGAGTGGCCGTGGTACTACATCGATCCAGATACCTGCATCGATTGCGGCGCCTGCATCCCGGAGTGCCCGTACGAGGCAATCTTCACCGAGGAAGAGACCCCGCCTGATTACATCGCAAAGGGCGGCGAGGTTCTTTCCATGCCCGCTGGCACCCCTGGCTTTGATGAGAAGTTCACGGGTGAAAACCAGTACGGCGAGCCTGTTGAGGTCCCCGCGACCCGCGTGATGGAAGAAGGTGAGGAGATCGATCTGACCCCCGATATCCAGCCCAACTATGATTACTTCATCGAAGGTCCGGGGTACGACGCACTGGACTAGGCTGGCAATAAATGGGAATTGAGAGGGAGCCCAAGGGCTCCCTCTTTTCTCTTTACATCTACTCAAGGTAATCGCTTCGGATACTTTAGGAGATAGATCATGAGCAACCAGGAAGCTTTCCGGGTCGAGCGAGATTCGCTCGGTGATGTCCATGTACCTGTTGGAGCCCTTTACGGCGCCCAGACCAAGCGGGCCATGGAGAATTTCCCAATCACTGGACTGCGGCCGTGGCGTGCTTTTGTTTGGGGTATGGCGACAATCAAGCGAGCAGCGGCCGAGGTCAACCGTGATTTGGGTTTGCTAGAGCCGGATAAAGCCGAGGTCATTATCAAGGCATCTCAGGAGGTGATTGAGGGGGACTGGGATGATCATTTTGTGGTCGATCCATTCCAGGCTGGAGCTGGTACGAGCCACAACATGAACGTCAATGAGGTGATTGCCAACCGTGCCAGCCAGCTCATGGGCGGTGAGCTGGGAGAGTATCAGATTCATCCCAATGACCACGTCAATATGGCTCAGTCCACGAATGACACCATCCCGACCGCCATTCGCTTGGGTTGCCTCTGGCGCCTGGATGAGCTGCTGGAGGCGGCGGAGGACCTGGCGGAGGCCCTGAACGACAAAGCCGAGGAGTTTGACGACATCGTCAAATCGGGACGCACGCATCTACAGGATGCTGTTCCGGTTCGTCTCGGGCAGGAGTTTGGCGGCTACGCCAGGGCGGTAGAGCGCGATGCCGATCGAATTGAGCGGGGGGCTGAGGGCCTGCGCCGCCTCGGTATCGGCGGCACTGCCGTTGGCTCCGGTCTGAACGCGCACCCTGACTACCATCCCATGATGGTCGAGCGATTATCGGAGTTGACGGGATTGAACTTGCGGACATCGGATAATCTCTACGAAACGATGCAGTCGATGTCCGATATGGTTGATTTTTCGGCGGCCATGCGCACCCTGGCGGGCACGCTAACGCGGGTCGCAAACGACTTCCGGCTGCTTTCCTCCGGTCCCAATACTGGATTGGCGGAGATCCAGCTGGAGGCGGTTCAACCCGGTTCATCGATCATGCCGGGCAAGGTCAATCCGGTCATGGCCGAAATGCTGAACATGGCCATGTTCCATGTTCAGGGATGTGATTTGACGGTCAACTTGGCGAGCCAGGCGGGACAACTTGAGCTGAACGTCATGATGCCTATCATCGCCCATAACCTTTTCGAAATGATGCAGGTGATGATTGGCTCCATCAAGGCTTTCACCGTCCGCTGCGCCGCCAGCGTCGAAGCCAACGCGGAGCAGGCGGAGGGCTGGTTGGAGAAGAACGCCATCGTCGTGACGGCGCTAAATCCGGTCATCGGCTACAGCGCTGGCGCCGAACTGGTCAAGCAGGCGCTCAAGCAGGATCGAACCGTGCGCCAGGTCGCCTTGGAAAAGGCGGAAGCCGGCGAGCTCAACCACGTGGAGGAGGATCGGCCCGTCACCCCGGAGGAGATTAAGGCCGCGCTGGACGACCTGCGGGCGCTGACCGAGGGAGGCATCGTCCGTTAATCCCGTTCTATTAAGCTTGACAAATTAAGGATGAAGGGCCCTCGATCGGAGGGCTTTTCTTCATTCAGGCTTTCTGGCGGTCGAAAGGACAGGGCAAACGATCTTGCCATGGAAATTGTTTCTGTTTCTAGGTCAAGATAGATTTGCTGGGCGAAATTCTATTCAGATCGATCGAAGGAAGCTGCGGTGACGTTCACTGGGCCGGCCGCGTTTTGGCGGAATTGGAAAATTGGCTGAACGGAAAAGCCGGCATGGCCAAATGGACACGCCATGCAGTGCTCCGAACCTGTCATCACCGAAACCTGAATGGGTGGTTCGGGGTTATTTGATAGTGGAGGGGGATGGGAACCGCAACTTCCTTTGGAGAAGGATCTTCGGTTCCAATTCTTGCGGAAACCAACGAATGGAGAAATGAATGCTGGCTGCAGCTCTGATTATTGGCGCTTACATCCTTGGTTCCTTTCCAACAGGTTACCTGGTTGTGAAGTGGGCCACCGGCAAGGATGTGCGCAGCATCCAAAGTGGCCGTACCGGCGGCACCAACGCCATGCGGGTGGCGGGCTTCGGCGCCGGCCTGGCGACCGCTGCCGGTGATATCTTAAAAGCCACTTTCGCCGTCTGGCTGGCGCGGATGGTATTGCCGGAGATGCCCCTGATCCATGTGGCCGCCGGTTTGGCGGCGGTGATCGGGCACAACTTCAGTCTCTTTCTCGTGAGGCGGAGCGAAGGCGGTGGCATCCAATTCGGCGGCGGCGCCGGAGGAGCGCCCACCGTCGGAGCCGCCATCGGCATGTGGGCTCCCAGCGGCCTGCTCATCATCCCTGTGGGGGCATTGATACTTTTTCTGGTGGGATATGCTTCCGTGACGACAATGGCCGCCGGGGTTATGGCCTTCGCCATCTTCCTATGGCGGGGGCTGACGGGTTTGGATCCCATGGTGTATTTGTGGTTTGGCGTTGGGGCGGAACTGTTATTGCTCTGGTCGCTTCGGCCGAACATCCAACGACTTATTGATGGAGAGGAAAGGCTGGTTGGCCTACGGGCCCGCAAACTCGAGGAGGGGGATGCCACCTGAGGCCTCAGGCCAACAGCAAAATAGCGGCTACTCCAAGTGTACCGAGTATCGACAGTTCAATGCCTCGTCCTTTATTCATGCGTCCCCGGAGTACCTCCCCGAGGAACGAAACCGCGAGATAGAAATAAAGTATCAGCAGCAGGCTGCCCTGCACCGGCGGCAGCGGCCAGTATTGCAAACTGACGGCAAGCTGGCTGAAACCCCATCCCGCTACTGCGGCATGAACAAGTGAACGGGTTTGAGGCATCCGCAGCCGAAAAAGACGCCATGCAACAAATGCGCTGGCAGCAAATGAAGCCGGGGCCAGGAAAATGACTCGTATGTCCATCAGTCGGAATGTGAACGCGGTCCCCAGCACAAGCACATAAGCCAGCAGCTCGAGTCCGGAGGCTGCGGCGACGCGCCTTGGGTCCTCCGGGTTGATGGTCAGGTATTCCGCCAGGAAGACTCCGAGCAGGAGCAGCGTGGTCATTACGAGCCCGATCCAGAGGGGCCATCCTTCGGATAGACGAGTGAGCAGCGAGCCGATACCCAGCGCGGTCAATCCAGGCAAAATCCAGCGCTCCACCGCCCGCCGTCCTGTTGGGGGCTGGGGGTGAGATTGCACCAGCCAGTCCGCGCCAACGACCGATAGCAAAGCAGCCAGCATGAGCATGATGCTGCGGGTGTTGATCGTCAGGGGAATCAGCAGGTTGAAGACGGAGACATCCAGCTCAAGGCTCGGCAGTTGGATGATGCGGGCCAATGCGAAGGCCAGCAGGATCAGCGCGGCCAGTGTGCTCAGGCGATCGAGATCGGGAACAGGGCGTTCTTCGGACACCTTTGGATTGTAGCACCGAGCAGGCCGCGCCGTGAGGGGCGGGCAGGCGAGTATAATCGGCCACCATGGAGATCCTTGGTCTGACTCTGATCGGCTTGATGGCCGGTGGTGTGGTGAATTGGCTGGCGGACACGCTGCCCATCTACGGTGGCTGGGAGCAGCCTCATTGCCACGCATGCCGCGCCCCGCGACCATTGAAAGCCTGGCTTGGTATCTCGGCATGGATCACGGGCGCCTGGCGCTGTTCCTACTGCGGCATCCCGCGCAGGCCCCGTCTGATCGTTGTCGAGCTTCTGGCTGCGGCGGCGGCCGTGTTGCTTTATCGGACCGGCTGGGGTTTGATGGGGTTTGGCACCTCCTTTTTAATCTTGATGGTGTTCCTGCTCTTGACCATCACCGACTTCGAGCATCGTCTGATCCCTCATGCCGTCAGCCTTCCTTCCATCGCCGTCGTGGCTTTTCTAGCAAGCCTGAACCCCGCTCGCGGCCTGGAAAAAACAATGCTCGGCGGTTTGGCCGGATTCGGCCTTGTATTTCTCCTGTATCTTTTCGGCGAGGTGTACAGTCGATGGCAGGCGCGTCGCCGGGGGGAGCCGCTGGAGGAGATTGCCTTCGGCTTCGGTGATGTCACGTTAGCCACGCTCATAGGTGTGGCTGTGGGCTGGCCGGCGGTGATCCTCGCCATCATGATCGGTGTGCTGGCCGCAGGTGGATTCTCCCTCGTTTACATCCTTTGGATGATGATTCGGGGTCGCTATCAACCACATCTTCCAATCC
>JBKHKF010000417.1:0-2579 GCA_046537745.1 Anaerolineales bacterium
GCATTCTCCCGCCCAATCCGCTGGTTGCTGGCGCTGCACGGTGGGCAGGCGATCCCCTTCAAGTTCGCTGGCTTGACCGCTGGGAGGAACAGCCGGGGCCTCCGCTTTGATGAGCAGCCTACGTTCACAGCGGCGGATCCGGCTGCATACCGTCAAGAGATGAAACGTCGGGGGATCATCCTGGATGCGGAAGAGCGTCAGGCGGAGATCAGACGGCAGGTTGAGATTCTTGCGGAGGAAGTGGGAGCCGAAATTGTTGAGGACCCCGCGCTTTTCCAAGAGGTGACCCATCTGGTCGAGACGCCGACAGCGCTCCGCGGCCGCTTTGACGAGTCGTTCCTGCAGCTTCCTCGTCCGGTCCTTATCTCTGTGATGCGCAAGCACCAACGGTATTTCGCCCTCGAGAAGCAGGGTGAGCTGGTGCATTATTTCGTCACTGTACGTAACGGCGGCGATGAGAACCTGGATTCGGTTCGAGCGGGAAACGAGGATGTGCTGCGAGCCCGCTTTGAGGACGCTGCATTCTTTGTCGAACGAGATTTGGCGCAGCCATTTGAATCTTATCTGGCCCAGCTTAAGACGCTCACCTTCGAATCCAGTCTCGGCTCGATGCGGGATAAGGTGGAACGGGTGGAGGCTCTCATTCCAAAGGTGGCTGAATGGCTTTCGCTTGATCAAGAACAACGAGTGGCGGCTCAGCGAGCGGCCCACTTATCCAAGGCTGATCTCGCCACCCAGATGGTAGTGGAGATGACCTCGCTGCAAGGCGAGATGGGTCGAATATACGCCGAGATGGCCGGAGAGAATGAGGCGGTGGCTGTGGCTATCGCCGAGCACTACCTGCCGCGATACTCGGGGGATCGCGTCCCAGAATCCAAGGTGGGCCTGGCACTGGGTATCGCCGACCGCTTGGATTCGCTGATCGGCCTTTTCTCAGCCGGCATGGAGCCCTCCGGAGGCGGCGATCCCTTTGCGCTGCGCCGGACCGCCATCGGTTTGGTCGAAGCGCTGGTAGCCCACCAACAGCCCTTGGATCTACGGCGCGCGCTGGCGGCGGCGGCCGATGGCCTGCCCATTGAGTCGGGTCCAGAAACCCTTGAGGCCTGCCTGGCCTTCATCAGGCGTCGGCAGCAATCGCTGCTGTTGGCCGAGGGTCACCGCCATGACGTGGTCCGGGCGGTGCTGTCCGAGCAAGGCCACGACCCGGCACGGGCTAAACGAGCGGTGGGTGAACTGGAGGCGTGGATGGACCGCGAGAGTTGGCCTGCCATCCTGCAGAATTATGCCCGCTGCGTGCGCATTACCCGGGACCTCGATGAGAAATATGAGGTCGACCCCTCCGCTTTCGAAGAAGCCGAGTCAAGAGCACTGTGGGAGCTTCTCCAGCAGGCGGAGTCCGGAAAAGGCGAGGACGGCTCTGTGGACCGGTTCATGAGTGCATTCCTGCCGCTGGTGCCAGCCATCGAGGCCTTCTTTGACGAGGTGTTGGTCATGGCGGAGCGGGAAGCTGTAAAACGAAATCGGCTGGGACTGCTTCAGCGGGTTGCAATGCTGGCGCAAGGGGTATCTGATCTATCGGAGGTGGAAGGGTTTTAGATATAGGTGGCAAGCGGATCATCTTTCAAAACGGTTTGCGCAGCGCCGGCGGCCGAGCTTATAATCAGCCGCCCAACGCCGCGGGGGACAGTAGAGTGGGAAACGGCGGCCCCTCTGCACTGCTGCTAGCGGTAATGACAGGATTGGCCAGGACGCGAAGTTATTGGTACCCGCCAGTCCGAAGGAAGGGCACCTTCAATCCATGAGTGTGGTTGATCAAGTCAAGGATCGCCTGGATATTGTCGAAATCGTGGGCGAATCCGTCGATTTAAAGAAGTCGGGAAAGAACTACACAGGTTTCTGCCCTTTCCATCCCAACACACGGACTCCTGCCTTCGTAGTTTTCCCCGATACCGGGACTTGGCGCTGCTTCGGAGCCTGCAACGAAGGCGGCGATGTTTTCAGCTTCCTGATGAAAAAAGAGGGTTACGATTTTCCGGAGGCGCTGCGGGTTCTGGCGGAACGCGCCGGGGTTGAATTGCGGCCCCGCACACCGGAACAGGAGGCCGAGGAGGAGGAACGCGAACTCCTCCGCACGCTGCTTGCGGAAGCTGTGACCTTCTATCGCCACCGGCTCACGCAGGCTGACGATGGCGAGCAGGCGCTGGCCTATTTGCACGGCCGAGGCCTGAAGGATGAAACCATCGAAGCCTTTGAACTCGGCTACGCGCCCGATGGCTGGGAAGTGATCACCGAGTATTTCATCAATAAAGGCTACAGCCGGGAAGACTTGGTGGAGGCAGGGCTGGCTTCCGAGCGAGATTCTGGCGGCTTATACGATCGCTTTCGACATCGATTGATGATCCCAATCCGCGATTCCAGGGGCCGCATAGCCGGCTTCGGCGCACGTGCTCTGGACCCCGATGACGTCCCAAAGTATCTGAATTCGCCGCAAACCGAGCTCTTTGATAAGGGCAACATGCTTTATGGCCTGCACCTGGCACGCAAGTCGATCCGAGCGCAGGATCAGGCGGTCCTGGTTG
>JBKHKF010000418.1:0-2566 GCA_046537745.1 Anaerolineales bacterium
CTTTTCGGATTGCCGCTCGAAGAGTAGTATTCAGCAAGAACCAGCGGCCGCATCTCAAAGGTGCGGCCCTTTATGAATAGAGCGGCAGAACCCCTCAACAGTCATATCAACACTGGTATAGTTAAAACCGTGGGCGGCTTGAACGGCAGCCGCGCACTTTTTATGAGAAGACAATGAAATCACCCAAAGCAATCACGGAGGACGCAATCATGGCGAAAAAATGGGCTTACACATTTGAGCAAGTGGACGAGGCAGAGGATTACGCTGGTTCGTGGGATGGAGTCCGCGGGCTGCTGGGCGGCAAGGGCGCCAATCTGGCCGACATGACCCGTCTGGATGTGCCGGTGCCGCCGGGCTTCACCGTCACAACGGAAGCCTGCATCGCCTATCTGGATGCCGGCGAGGAGTTTCCCGAAGGCATGTGGGACCAGGTCCTTGAATCGATGGAATACGTCGAAGAAAAGACCGGGAAGAAGTTCGGCGATCCGGACAATCCGCTGCTCGTATCCGCTCGCTCCGGCGCGAAATTCTCGATGCCGGGGATGATGGACACCGTGCTCAACATCGGCCTAAACGAAGAAACAGCCCAGGGGATGATCAAGCTGACGGAGGATCCCCGTTTCGTCTACGACTCCTACCGGCGCCTCGTGCAGATGTACGGTGGCGTGGTGATGGGCGTGGCCGACGAGGCCTTTGAAGAGGTCATCACCGAGAAGCGGCAGGAGAAGGGTGTCAAGATCGATGCCGAACTGGCGGCCGAGGACTGGCAGGACGTCATCGATGATTTCAAGAAGATTATCAAGGACGAGACCGGTCGTGAGTTTCCAGAGGAACCTTACGAACAACTGAGGCTGGCGGCCGACGCAGTTTTCGGCTCATGGAATGGCAAGCGGGCGGTCGACTACCGCAATGCAGCCGGCATTTCCCACGAGCTGGGCACGGCTGTGAACGTCCAGACGATGGTTTTCGGCAACATGGGTGAGAACTCTGCCACCGGCGTCGCCACCACCCGCAATATCTCCACCGGTGAACCGGAGTTGGAAGGTGATTACCTTATCAACGCCCAGGGCGAGGACGTGGTGGCTGGCATTCGCCAGACCAAGGATATTGAAAAGCTTTCCGAGGAAATGCCGAAAGCCTATAAGGAACTGGAGGCGATCTGCGAGCGCCTGGAGAAGCATTACAAGGAAGTCCAGGACGTTGAGTTCACCATCGAGCAGAGCAAACTCTGGATGCTTCAGACGCGCGACAGCAAGAGGACGGCGCAGGCGGCCGTTCGCATCGCGGTAGACCTGGCGGATGAGGGACTTATTGATCAGAGGGAGGCTGTAAGACGGGTCAGCTCCGATCAGGTGGACTTCTTCCTTCATCCACAGTTTGACCTGGAGGCCAAGGAAAAGGCTATCGACAAAGGCGAGCGCATTGCCACAGGCTTAAACGTATCGCCCGGCGCCGCCGTCGGCCAAATTGCTTTCGACGCCGACACCGCCGAGGAGTGGGCCAAAGAAAAGGGCCGCAAGGTCATCATGGTTCGGCCGGAGACCAAGCCGGATGATGTGCACGGCATGTTGGCGGCGGAGGGCATCCTCACCAGCCGCGGCGGGCGCACCAGCCACGCGGCGCTGGTCGCCCGTCAGTTTGGCACACCGGCCGTGGTTGGCGTTTCCGAGCTCGAGCTGGATCTTAGCGGCCGCAAGATGTCGGTCGGGGATCTGGTGATCAAGGAGGGGGACTGGGTGTCGCTGGACGGAACCGAAGGCGGGGTCTTTATCGGTCAACTCGATACGATCGTGCCGGACATCAACGATCCTTATCTGATCAAGCTGCTCGAGTGGGCCGACGAAATCCGAGAACTCGGCGTTTGGGCCAATGCGGATTATCCGGCCGACGCGCAGCGAGCTCGAGACTACGGCGCGCAGGGTATCGGCCTGACCCGGACCGAGCACATGTTCTTCGAGGCGGAGCGACTGCCCATTGTGCAGGACATGATCCTCGCCGATAATGACGAAATCCGCCAAGCAGCGCTGGATAAGCTGCTTCCTTTCCAACGGGAGGATTTCGAAGGGCTGTTCCGCGTCATGGACGGGCTGCCTGTGATCATCCGCTTGATCGACCCACCGCTCCACGAGTTCCTGCCCAGCCACGAGGACCTGCTGGTCCAGGTTACGGAGATGAAGGCCAAGGGCAAGTCAGGCGCTGAGCTGGAGGAAAAAGAAACCTTGTTGGCCGCAGTCGAAGGCATGCGTGAGTCAAATCCGATGCTTGGACTCCGCGGCGTGCGCCTGGGAATCCATCGGCCGGGTGTCACCAAAATGCAGGTTCGCGCGATCTTCGAGGCAGCCATCAAGGTGGCCAAGGAGGGTGTGGATGTGCATCCCGAGGTGATGATCCCGCTCACCAGCCACGTGAATGAGCTCAAGGAACAGCAGTCGACGCTGGAAGCGGTTGCCAAGGAAGTGATGGACGAGCAGGGCATGGAGGTGGATTACAAGTTCGGGACGATGATCGAAATCCCCCGGGCTGCATTGACTGCCTCAGAGGTGGCCGAATACGCAGAGTTCTTCTC
>JBKHKF010000048.1:0-11461 GCA_046537745.1 Anaerolineales bacterium
GGATGGAGGCGATGGCCACGCGCTGTTTTTGACCGCCGGAAAGCTGATATGGCGATCGATCCTGTAGCCCGTCCATGCCGACCATTTTCAATGAGCGCTCAATGATGGGGGGCATAGTTTCCGAAGGGATCCCCAGGCTCTCCAGACCGAAAGCGACTTCTTCGGCCACGGAGTTTGTGAGGAATTGGCTTTCCGGATCCTGGAACACAAGTCCAACGGACTGGGCCATCTGTGCGACAGGAGTCTGACGGGGATTGAGTCCGCAGATCCGAATCTGACCGCGAATCCACCCGCCGGTGGACTGCGGAACGATACCGAGCATTGCCAGCGCCAGGGTGCTCTTGCCCGATCCGGTGGGCCCGATGACGGCCACCACTTGGCCGCGCTGCACTTCAAAGCTGACCCCCTGTAGGATCCACTCTCCTTGGCCGTCACCCCGGGGGTCCGGATAGGCAAAGTGAACATCGTTAAAGCTGATAATGGGCCGTGAGGGTGAAACTACGTGGTGAGTCATGGGGCCTGAAATAATCTAATCCTGATCGTGCACCACCGGACCTGAAGCGAGTTGTTCGATCTGCGGGTAGGCGTTGCGCACCTGTCGGA
This sequence comes from Anaerolineales bacterium, assembly GCA_046537745.1. Taxonomy (GTDB): domain Bacteria; phylum Chloroflexota; class Anaerolineae; order Anaerolineales; family E44-bin32; genus DASWJQ01. The sequence goes on from JBKHKF010000048.1 coordinate 604, forward strand.
ACAGCACCAGACCGAAAAAGCCAAGCGCTACCTGAACGATGTTGCCGGGCAGTTCCGCCAGGGCGCCAGCGATGCCAAAACCGTAGAGTGTGGCTTCACCCACAAAATAGATCGCGACTTGGGCAAATCCACCCAACAGCCAGCCAAGGATCATCCCATTCCAACCTTTGCGCCAGCCGAACCAGCCGGCAATCAGACCCGTGCTGCCGTGGGCGATCAGGGTCAATGGCGCAAAGCTTGAGAAGCCACTGATCACATCGGCTAAGGCCGCGCCGACGCCGGCGGCGATCATTCCGATAAAGGGGCCAAAAGCCACGGCTACGAAGGTCTCGGCCAGCACACCCAGATGCCAGAAACCGCCTGTGGCCGGCACAGGTATTCGAATGATCGTGACGAAAAGCGCGACAATGGCGATGCCTGCAGCCGTTATGGCGATCGTCCTGGCTCGCATCAATACACCTCCTACACACCTGTTCAGGTTCCAATGATTCTACTCCAGGGAGGCAGATGTGGCGCCACGGAGCATCTGACTCTACACGTAGCTGATGACCGAGGATATAATCGCAGCACATGAGCAAAAGATTTGCTGCCTCCTGGCTTCTTGCCATCATAGTTCTTGTCATGGCGGCCATGGCGATCACCACCGCGATGGCGGCGCCGGCTGGCTTCCCTGCAGCACAAGCTCCTACTCCCTTCCCAACCCCAACACCCAATGCAGCCGGCGAGATTATCTACGAGGTGAAGGAGGGGGATACAGCCTGGCGGGTTGCCGCGATCGCCGGAATATCGCTCGAAGAGCTGTATGCGCTCAATGGACTCGAATCAACGGATTTCATTGCACCCGGAATGCGTTTGGTCCTGGGTACTGGTGGCACGAGTCAGCCGACAGCCGATCCTGCCAGTGAGCCGACGGCTACGGCAGAAGGGCCCACACCCACACCCGAGCAAGGAACCGGCGAGATCTGTGCTTTGCTCTTCGAAGATGCCAATGGCAACGCCCGCCTGGAGGAAGACGAAGCCGCCTTGGCCGGGGGGCAGGTCAGCGTGGTGGACGCCAATGGTGAGCTGGCCGGAGAGGGTACAACCGAAGCCCAAGCCGCAGGGACGGAACTGATCGGGCTGTGCTTCACCGACCTCGACGAGGGCGATTACAACGTGAGCGGGGCTGTACCCGAGGGGTACAATCCGACGACCTCGATGAACGCGCCTGTCCGATTGAACGCAGGTCAGGTAAAGTATGTGGAATTCGGAGCCCAGGCGAGCGCAGCAGCAGGCGGTGGCATTGACCAGGGGGGCGATGATGCCTCCATGTTATTGGGTCTGGTTGGCGTCTTCTTTTTGGTGGCGGCAAGCGGCCTGGGATACATGGCGGCGCGCTACAATCGCCGCTCTCCGCGCTCGCTGCGTCGCTGATTAATCCACTCGCTGCATTGATCAACCTGCTGTCTCGAGATTAACTGCTGCCATTCTGGAAGCTCTTCGACGTGTGGCGCCTGCACATCCGATGGTCCATGTCCTTGTCATGCCCCTTCTGACGTATCTCGCTTGATCAAGTGGTGGGCTGGTGCTAGAGTCTTGGAAGCAGAAAAAAAGGGACATCGCCTCTGAACCGGTTGCGCCGCCAGGAGCAGACCGTGAACATCTCCCTCCAGCCGAACCTCCAAGAGATCGCAAATCGATCCACCGATGGCTATTTCCGACATCTTTTTCATGGCGGAATCGTTTTTTCTAATCGCGGGTTTTCCGAGCTGCTGAAGTACCCGTATGAGGAATTCTCGAAGGACCCGAGACCGTTGGAGGCATTGGTGGACTCGGGGTGCAGTGACGAGGTCGACGATGTGCTGTATCGGCTTCAGCAGGGTTTAGTCTCCCAGTCATCATCGGTGATCCAGCTACGGCGAGCGGATGGGACGCCAGTGTGGACTGAGCTTTTCGTGATACCTGTGCTGGATAAAGATGGCGAGGTGATCGGAGTCGACGGTGTGGTCCGAGATGTATCAGGGCATCTGGAGGTGGCGGACCTTCTCAGTCGAAGAACGCTGCAATTGGGGGCGCTACTGGAGGCGCATCAGGCACTCGCCGGCAGCCTCGATTTTGAAAAAACGCTGCGGATGATCGTGGAACAGGCTCAGAGCTTGCTCGATGCGAAGTTGAGCGTCATCTTTTTGCTCGACCCTGAAAGCCAACAACTGCAACCTTTGGCGGACGCCGGATCCATCGCTATACCAACGAAGGATTTGCGTTTCATGGTCGGCGAGGGGGTTAGCGGCTGGGTAATAGCGAATGCTCAGTCTCAGAAGGTGGATCAGCTTTCAGCCGATCCCAGAGGTCAGCGGATTCTGCATCGACTGGAAGCCGATATCAGCTTGTTGGCCGTGCCGCTGAAGCTGAGCGATCAAGTTGCGGGGACACTGACCTTGGTGGGCGACACACATCAGTTTGATGATAGTGATCTGGAATTTCTCGAAACACTCGGCCAGGTCGCCTCGTTGGCGTTAGCGAATTCCCGGAATTACCAGTTGGTTGAAAAGATGGCAACCATCGACGGGCTGACCGGAGCCCACAACCGTTTGTTCCTGGAAGAGAGCTTGCCTGAGGAAATAGAGCGAGCCGATCGGCTTGGCTATCCTTTGGCCGTGTTGATGGTAGATGTCGACGACTTGAAGGGGATCAATGATCAGCACGGTCATCTCAAAGGGGATGAGGTGCTGAAGACCTTGGTGGTGGTGCTGCAGAGATGTACTCGAGAGACCGACTGGGTGGCTCGTTACGGCGGCGATGAGTTTCTGGTCGTACTGCCTGGTTGCTCCACCACAAATCTACGCAGGTTGGGTGAAAAGATCCAAAATGATCTTCTAAAAACGCTCGAGGAGATCGAGTTCTCCATCAGCATCGGCGGCGCCGTGCATGAGGGGGGCAAAGGAGGGACTTTCGATCTGCTTCAGCGGGCCGATCGGGCCGAAAGAGCGGCCAAAGATCAAGGCGGCGATCTGCTGCTCATCCAAGAGGAAACCGACCTGCCAGAAAATTTGATTGGGGACCGGTAAGGTGACTGTCAAACCAGGCTCCAAGTATTATCCGCTTTTCCAGTACCTGCGCAGCCAGAATCGTGATCGCGTACTCCTGACGTTCGATCAGATAGAAAAGATGTTGAAGGAACCTCTGCCAGAGTCTGCGAGGAAGCGGATTGGGTTTTGGAGCAACCGGGATCAAGGGGGTTATCAGGCTGGTGCCTGGATGGAGGCGGGATTTCGTGTGGCTCGGGTGGACCTGGGGGAGGAGGAGATCGAATTCAAGCGGGCAAAGCTGCGCTATCAAGTGAAGCGTTCGGGTGGGTCCTTTGATTGGGACCGGGAAGCGGTACAGGCGTTGCGAGCTTATCTTGGGCTGAGCCAGGCCGAAATGGCGGAGCGTCTGGGGGTCCGACAGCAGACCATCAGCGAGTGGGAGACAGGGCAGTATCAACCAACCAGGGGCCGGTCTAAATTTCTCACCATGGTAGCGGAGCGAGCGGGGTTCCCTTTTCAGGCGAAGGGCACCGATAAAGCGAAGGACATCGATAAAGTGACGGACACCGATAAAGCGAAGGACTGATTATTGCAGGATCGATCCAGGCGCTGGTTGGCTCCGACCAATTTTTTCTTTTCATTGGTCCGTCCGTTGCATTTTTTAAGCACTCGAGCTCTCTCTTTGTAAGCAGCCATGGTTTGTTCGCCGACAGATGATTGATCAGCCCCCGGCCTGGCCAGCCGTCGGCTTCGATTTTGGATTTGCAGTCGGAGTCGGGACCCGAGATCTTGACAAAGTACACGCTACCGTGTAGTATGTCAATAACTGAACTTAGGTTCAGGTCTGAGCTAGGGTGCTGGCGTGGTCGGCCGAAGGGGGTGTGTCGAAGGGACACAGTGGCCGACCAGCCGGCGCTCGCTTATTAAGCCTCGCTCGATGGCAAATGGCCTGAAATAAAAAGGAGACTCATCCGGATGAGTCTCCTTTAATTTTTCTCGGGAATTTGAAATTAGCTCTCGGCCAGCATACGTCGAAGCACCAGATGTAAGATGCCACCGTTCTGATAGTAATCCACTTCTATGGGAGTATCGATTCGAATGAGCGCATCGAACTCGGTGGTTTCTCCGTTTTCATGTTGCGCCGTCACTTTGACTTTATCGCCGGGATCGAAGCCACCCTCCAGGCCATGGATGGAGATCACTTCGCTGCCATCCAGGCCAAGTTCGTCGGCGCCCTCACCTTCCATGAATTGAAGGGGCAGGACGCCCATGCCAACCAGGTTGGATCGGTGGATGCGCTCGTAGGATTTTGCAATGACTGCTCGGACGCCAAGCAGAATCGTGCCTTTGGCTGCCCAATCGCGCGACGAACCGGTGCCGTACTCCTTGCCAGCGAGCACGACCAAAGGCACCTGCTCCGCCGCGTAGCGCATGGCTGCTTCGTAAATTGTGGTTTGTTCGCCTTCTGGGAAGTGGCGGGTGTAGCCACCCTCAACACCCGGGACCAATTGATTGCGCAAGCGGATGTTGCCGAAGGTGCCTCGCGTCATCACCCTGTCGTTGCCGCGTCGCGAACCGTAGGAATTGAAATCCCGGGGTTTGACCCCATGGTCCACCAGGTATTGACCGGCCGGACTGTCCACCGGAATCGCGCCCGCGGGGGAGATATGGTCTGTCGTTAAGGAATCACCAAGGAGCGCCAGCACCCTGGCCCCATCGATATCGGTGAAGGGCTCGGGTTCGACGGGCATGTCCACGAAGAAAGGAGGCTCCTGTATGTAGGTTGATTCCTCATCCCATTCATACAGGCTCCCGCCTGAAACCGGGATTTGATTCCAGGTCTCATTGCCCGTAAATACGTTGCCGTATTCTTCTTTGAACATCTCTGGTGTGAGCACCCTGGAAATCACCTCTTGGATTTCCTCCTGGCTGGGCCAGAGGTCTTCCAAATAGATCGGGATTCCTTCGGGGTCCTGACCCAAGGGCTCGGTCCGGAGATCGATGTCCGTCGTGCCGGCCAGCGCATAGGCGACGACCAGCGGCGGCGAGGCAAGGTAATTGGCCTGCACGTGGGGGCTGATCCGGCCCTCGAAATTGCGATTTCCGGAGAGCACGGCGGAGGCCACCAAGTCGTGTTCGCTGATAGCCCTCACCACTTCAGCGGGAAGTGGCCCGCTGTTGCCGATGCAGGTGGTGCAGCCGTAGCCGACCACGTGGAAGCCCAGCATGGACAGGGGCTCGGTCAAGCCGCTTTGTTCCAGGTACTCCGTCACGACGCGGGACCCGGGCGCCAGGCTGGTTTTCACATAAGGCTTGACATTGAGGCCGCGCTCAACAGCCTTCTTGGCCAGCAGGCCGGCGCCGACCATCACGCTCGGATTGGAGGTGTTCGTGCACGATGTGATGGCCGCGATGACGACCGAACCGTGCTCCAGCTCGGCGCTGGTGCCATTGGCCCCGATGGTCACGTGGGTGTCCAGCTTTTCTTCCGGAAGCGCAAAACCGCCCTGGTCTTTCTCCTTACGCAGCGCCTCTTCAAAAGTGGACTTCATGGTGGACATCGGAATGCGGTCCTGCGGCCGACGCGGCCCAGCCAGGCTTGCTTCCACCTGGCTCATGTCCAGCTCGAGCACATCGGTGTAAGAGGGTTCCGGGGAGTCAGCGGTCCTGAATAGCCCCTGCTCTTTAGTGTAACGCTCGACCAGGTCGATCAGATCCTCGTCCCGACCGGTTTGCCGTAAATAGCGGAGTGTTTCGTGATCCACCGGGAAGAAGCCGACGGTGGCGCCGTATTCTGGTGCCATATTGGCGATGGTTGCGCGATCGGGCAGGGACATATGATCAAGACCCGGTCCGAAGAATTCGACGAACTTGCCAACCACGCCGTGTGCTCGCAGCATCTGCGTCACGGTAAGTACAAGATCGGTGGCGGTGGTGCCCTCGGGCAATCGGCCGGTCAGACGGAAGCCAACCACATCCGGGGTAAGGATGACCATCGGCTGTCCCAGGATGGCCGCCTCAGCTTCAATGCCGCCGACGCCCCACCCCAGGATGCCCAAGGCATTGATCATTGTGGTGTGGGAGTCGGTGCCCACAAGGCTGTCGGGCAAAGCCACCCGCTCACCGTCCACCTCGTAAATTTGGACGACCTTCCCAAGGTATTCGAGGTTCACCTGATGGACGATGCCGGTTGCGGGCGGCACCACTCGAAATCGGTCGAAGGCTTCGCTGCCCCAGCGCAGAAATTCATATCTCTCGCGGTTTCGCTCGAACTCAATTTCGGCGTTCCGCCGTAGGGCTTCGGGCGAGGCAAAGAAGTCAACTTGAACCGAGTGGTCGATCACCAGGTCCACGGGGACCTGGGGACTAATCTTTTGTGGGTTACCGCCCATTCTGTCCAGCGCCGAGCGCATTGCGGCCAAGTCTACAACCGCCGGCACGCCCGTGAAATCCTGCATGATCACGCGGGCGGGCAGATAGGGAACCTCCGGTCTTTCCTCGACCCGGGGTTGCCAGGCGGCCAGCTGGCGCACGTCCTGTTGGGAAATCTCTCGATCGTTGATCTGTCGAAGAACAGATTCCAACAGCACACGGATGGAAAAAGGCAGCCGGTCGACCTGGGTAAGGCCCTGGTCCTCCAGGGCCGAGAGACGATACAGTTGCACCGGACCGGAAGCAGTCTCAATTTTAGAACGAGCAGAAAAGGGGTCTGATCTCATGGCAGTATCTCCACAACTCACTAACAACGAAATACCTGTGGCGTTTCGGCAACTTTCTCACCCTCCCATGGCTGAGTATAATCCAAAAACTTCGATGACAGTCTGTGCCAGCTGGAGCCGCAACTTCACTGATGCGTGAACTGCTACTTATCTTCCTGGGGCTTTGGGCACTGTCCGCGTTGGTGTTGGTTTTTTACCGCCAACGCCATCGGTTGTCGCCTGTCGTACTTCAAATTGTCCTGGGTGCGTTGCTGGCATTGAGCATCTGGGGGCTGCCTCCTTTGATCAATCTCCAGCTTCAGATCCTCACCGGGGCGCAGATCGCCTTTCTCATCTCGCCGCGTCTGTTCGTGCCGGTCGTTTATTTGGTCATTCTTCTGCATTTCATCATCGGCGGGCGTTTAATGGTGGCGCCGTTGCTGGCGAGCCAATCGATCGTCCTGCTTGTGGCTGGCTTCGTGCTGCCCCTGCTGGTGGCGGCAGGTCAGTTTGGACGAGAGATCCTTGGCGCCAGCCAATCCCTGATCCTGACCCCGGGAGCGTTGCGGGTTCAACTCGCCGAATCCGCTTCTTTGCTGGCGGGGCTTTATCTTCTCATCCTTCTCTACCAAAGGTTCCGGGAGCGCCTGCGCCGCCTTCCCCGCTGGCTGATGGCGGGCTTGACGCTGCTGGTGGCAGGGGCCATTCAAGGCGCCTTATCCGCTAGTGGAGCCTATTGGGGCAGCGGGATCTGGCTGCGGACTGTTTTTGGTGAACTGACAGGATGGGTGTTGGCTACGGTGGTCTTGATACCGGTGATCCAAATCGGTCTGCGAATGGAGGGCGAATCGCAGTTGGCCGGCCAGTCCACAGCCGGATGGCCGCTCCTGCGCATGCTTGGGGACACGCTTTCCATCGAGCGGGCGCTTCGCCTCTCCGAGGATCGCGTGGCCGATCTAAACCAGAAGCTGAATCTGCTGACGGAACTTCGGCAGGATATCGTTCGGGCAGGTGATGAGAGGGAGTTGATCGAGCTTTTCTGCCAGCGGTTGAATCGCTCCGAAGATTTTGCGGTGTGCTGGATCGGCTTGATCTCCGAAGAACCTGCCGAGTTTCGAGAACTGGCCTGGGCGGGCCGTGGTATGAGCAAGTTCGATCAGGAGGAACGAATTGGCGGCAGCAGAGCCGCTCAGCAGCCATGGACATCGGATAGCGAGGAAAGGGAATTTTCCGTCGTAAAACTCGCTCTCGAACATCCGCTGCACCAAAATGCGATCAAGCTGCACGAACATGGGTTTGCGACATTCCCGCTCCAGGTCGACGGCCGCACACTTGGCGTATTTCTTGTTTACCCGGAGGCGAGGCCGGTGACAGCCTCTGAGGAGCAACTGCTGGCTGGGATCGCCGAGGATATGAGCTTTGCTTTACAACGGCTGCAGCTCCAGAGCCAACGCCGGCGCCGCGTCCGGGAACTCGATGCGGTCCGCGAGGTTATGACGGAGCTGATTTCGGAGCACGATGTCTCCCGATTGCTCGAGATCGTGATTGAACGCGCGGTGAATTTGTTGGAGGCTGAGAGCGGAGAAATTTACCTTGTTCGTCGTGGTCAGCAATACTTAAGTCCGGCGGCACTCTATGGCACGGAGGCTCGCGATAAGGAGGGCGGGCCGAGCCAGCAAATTGCGCGAGAAGTTGCAGCTGGAGGTGGGGCCCGCATTATTGCTCAGGAAAGCGATGGAGGCGCTTCAGTCACACCCAGGCAATCCCTGAGTGCACCGCTCCAATGGGGTGAACAGGTCAGCGGCGTGATCAACGTGCATCGCAGGAGTAACCACCCTTTCAGCGGGAGGGATTTAGGGCTGCTGGAGTTGTTGGCCAACCAAGCAGCATTGGCCATTGAAAATGCCCGCCTGATCGAATCCGAGCGCCAGCGCAGCGCGGAACTGGAGATCCTGCGCGAAGCGAGCCTGAGCATGACCTCCAGTCTTGAGCTTGAATCGGTGTTGCCGGCGATCCTGGAGCAGGCGCTCGAGGCGGTTTCTGCTTATGACGCCCATATTTTTACCTACGACGGGGAGGTGCTCAGCTTTGGCGCCGCCCTCTGGGCCGGTGACGTGCAAGGAGAGCCCTTTTCCGAGCCCAGGCCCGATGGCATCACTTATACCGTGGCGCACACCGGTGAACGGATTGTGGTCGAGCACTCAGCAACCCATCCAATATTTCAAGACACCCCCTGGGCGTGGGATGGCTCCATTATTAGCCTTCCCTTGAAAGTGGCTGGCAGAGTACTGGGCGTGATGAATGTTGCCTACGAAGTGCCGCACAGCTTCAATGATCAGGAACTGCATGTGCTCGAACTGCTGGCCGACCAGGCGGCGTTGGTGGTTGAAAATGCCAGGCTCTATGAGCGTACCGTGGCGGAGCAGCGGCGATTAAAGCTGCTCTACGATGTGGGGCGGGAGTTGGCCACTTCCCTGGATCCTGACATACTCCTCCAAAGAGCGATCGAGGTCACCCGGGAGAACCTGGGAGGACTCATAGGCGGTGTGATGCTTGCCGATCGCAGCTCCGACGAGATGAGGGTGGTCGCCGTTTCCAACATGCCAACGGAAACATTGGAAGATTTGAATGAATCCATCCGGATAAATGTGGGAGAAGGTCTTGTCGGATGGGTCGCTGCCCACGGAGAGCCTGCCTACGCCGCCGACGTCGCCAAGGATTCCCGTTGGGCCCCGATCCCTGGCGTGGATGATATGGTGCGGAGCGCGCTGGCAGCGCCGATTTTCCTGGGAGAACAGAAGCTTGGCGTCATGGCCATCTTCCATTCCGAGGCCGGCGTGTTCGATGATGAGCACGTTGACCTGATGGTGGCCATATGCCAGCAAGTAAGTCTGGCGTGGTCCAACGCGAGGCGCTACCGTCAGGTTGAGCGCCGTCTGGCTGAGCGCACGGTGCTGCAGCAGGTGGCGCAGGTCATCAATCGACGGCTGGATATGGAGGGATTGCTGGAGGCCGTGGTCGAACAGGTCAGCGGCGTGTTGGGGTATCCAGTAGTCGATATCACCCTGGTCGAAGGAAACGAGTTGGTACTGCGCGCCCGCAGTGCCCCTCGACCGATCGATGAGTTTCGGATCGAGATCACCCGGGGCATCGTCGGCCGGGTGGCCCGTACGGGAGAACCCACGCTGGTTCAGGAGGTGAGTCAGGATCCAGACTACATTGCGCTCGAGCCTTCAACCAGCTGCGAGATTGCCGTGCCTCTGCACAAGGGTGATGTGATCATCGGCATTCTTAACGTTGAATCTCCTTTCCCCGGCACCTTGGGGGAGGATGATCTCAGGCTGCTTACATTGCTGGCAGATCAGATTTCTGTGGCGATTGAGAACGCGGCGCTGTATGATCGCCTGCGCAATCAAACCGAGCAGCTCGAAGAAGCGGTGACACGCCGCACGGCAGAGTTGCGGCAGGCACTGGATCGAGCAAGAGAGGCAGATCGGCTGAAAACCCAATTTGTATCCGATGTTTCTCATGAACTTAGAACTCCGCTCAGCAACATCCGACTCTATGTGGAGCTGCTTTCGCAAACTGAAAAAGAGAACTTCGACCAGTACCTGGCCACCCTTGGTCGGGAAACTGAACGATTGGTGACCCTGATTGAGGACCTGCTATCTATATCCAGGCTGGATTCCGATAGTGTTCCCGTCCATTTGAAGCGCTTGGATCTTAATGAATTAGCAAAGGCGCTGGTGGACGACAGGCAACGATTGTTTTCCGATCGGCAGCTTGCGCTTAACTGGAGGCCGGAGGTTGGCGAGGCATGGATTTACGCAGACGAGCGGCTTCTGTCCCAGGTCATTGCAAATCTGATGACGAACGCGATGCACTACACACCGGCGGGTGGCCAGGTCACACTCAGCACCGCGAAAGATGGGAAGGGTGAATGGATTTGTCTCAAGGTAAGTGATACAGGCTTGGGAATTCCAGAGTCCGAGATGGATATGTTGTTTGCAAGGTTCTTCCGGGGAAGTGCCAGTCGGAAGATGGGCAACCCGGGAACCGGTCTGGGATTAGCCATCACTCAGGAGATTGTCCAAAGGCACGGCGGCCGTGTAACAGTGGATTCGAAAGAAAAAGAGGGCAGCCAGTTTATTC
>JBKHKF010000419.1:0-2540 GCA_046537745.1 Anaerolineales bacterium
GGACAGGCTCATTGCGGCGGTCCGGCAGGCCGGTGCCCTCGGAGCCAAGCTGTCCGGCGGAGGACAGGGTGGAAACATGATCGCGCTGGCGGAGGAAGATCACATCGAAAGAGTAAGAGATTCCCTCATAGAGACGCAGGCGGCCCGTGTGCTGGTGACGGAGGTGGGGCTCTGATATTTCTTAAGCTCGGAGGATCTCTGATCACGGATAAAAGCGCAGAGCGCACGGCTCGCCAGGCGGTGATCGATCGGATCGCAGCCGAAATCGCAGCTTATATGGAGGAGCCTGCGGCGGAGCCTCTGTTGCTAGGCCACGGATCCGGTTCCTTCGGACACGCAGCCGCCGCCCAGCATGGCACCCATCATGGCGTGGACAGCCCTGAGGGCTGGCGCGGCTTTATCGAGGTGTGGAAGGCCGCCTCGAAGCTGCACCGCATCGTCCTTCGCAGCCTCCATGATGTCAGCCTACCCGCCATCTCTATGCCTCCTTCCGCCTCCGCCGTCAGCCTGGATGGCCAGATCCACTCCTTGGCCATTGTGCCCATTGAACACGCATTGGCATTCGATCTGCTGCCAGTGGTCTACGGCGATGTGGCTTTTGATCGAAGCCAGGGTGCCGCCATCCTATCGACCGAGAGCATTTTCTCTTTTCTCGCTTCGGAGTTGAAGCCAACGAGAATTCTGTTGGCGGGCATCGAAGCCGGCATCTTCGCCGACTACCCCTCCCGTCAACATCTGCTGGATCAGCTCGGTCCCAATGAGTTGGAATCCATCGACCTGAAAGGCGCCGAAACTATCGACGTGACCGGCGGCATGCTCTCCAAAGTGGAGCAATCGCTGACCCTCATCAAAAGCCTGCCAGGACTGGAGATCAGGATCTTCTCCGGTGAAGATCCGGGCTCAATCCTGAAAGCCCTTCAAGGGGAAACGCTCGGCACGCTCATTCGATCGGGCTGAGGCCGACGGCATGGGTACAATAGGGGCCATAGCAATGGATTCGTTCAAGCCAAGCTTGATCTGGATATCCCCATGAGCAAAGAGCCACGTGGAACGAGGAGGCAAACGCGTGAAATCCCTGCTTGAGAAACTTAACATCGCTGAGGTCAACCCCGGAGCCTGCAGCGGCATCGACAGCTGGTACCAGGAGGAAGGCAAGGAGCTGGTCTCCTACAACCCGAGCACCGGTGAGCCTATTGCCGCCGTGATTCAGGCCTCCGAAGAAACGTACGACAAGGTGATTGACGACGCCCAGAAAGCCTTCGATGATTGGCGCATGCGACCGGCTCCAGAGCGAGGTCAATTGGTCCGTGATGTCGGCGAGGCTCTCCGTGAATACAAGGAGCCCCTTGGTGATCTCGTCTCGCTTGAGATGGGAAAAATCCGGGTCGAGGGACACGGTGAAGTTCAGGAAATGATCGATATTTGTGACTTCTCCGTTGGACTTTCTCGTCAGCTATACGGGCTGACAATGCAATCCGAGCGCCCACGTCATCGGATGTTTGAGCAATGGCATCCGCTCGGTATCACAGGCGTGATCACAGCCTTCAACTTTCCGGTGGCAGTCTGGTCCTGGAACTCCGCCATCGCCAGCGTTTGTGGTGACACGGTTGTGTGGAAACCTTCCGGCCAGGCCCCACTGTGCGGGGTGGCTGTCCAGAACATAGTCAATCGCGTCATGGCCGATCACGGCGTCAGCGGGATTTTCAATTTGGTTATCGGCCGCGGCTCCACCGTCGGCGAGCGAATGCTCAACGATGAGCGCATTCCGCTGATTTCCTTCACCGGCTCCACCAAGATTGGCCGTCATGTCTCACAGACTGTCGCCGGCCGTTTCGGACGGACGATCCTCGAGCTGGGCGGCAACAACGCCATCATCGTATCGGAGAAGGCAAACCTGGACCTGGCGACCCGGGCAATCCTCTTCGGCGCGGTGGGCACAGCCGGTCAGCGCTGCACTTCAACGCGCCGGATCCTCATGCACGATGACATCAGCGAGCCACTCCAGAAACGATTGGTGAGGGCGTACGAACAGGTCAATATCGGCGATCCTCTCGACGAGGAAACGCTGATGGGACCGTTGGTCACGCCGCAAGCCATCGAGGAGATGTTTGACGCCCTTGATCAGGCTAGAGAACAAGGCGGCGAGGTGATTTACGGCGGGGAGATGCTGCCGGACCTTGGCCCCAACTACGTCAAGCCAACGCTGGTCAGGATGCCTGCCCAGACAGACATCGTCAAGCAGGAAACTTTCGCACCCATTCTTTACCTGCTGGAGTACTCGGATTTAGAGGAAGCGCTCCGGATCCACAACGATGTTCCGCAGGGTCTTTCGAGCGCCATTTTCACCGACAGCGTCAAAGAGATGGAGGCTTTTCTTTCCGCCTCCGGCTCTGACTGCGGGATTGCCAATGTCAATATCGGCACATCGGGCGCTGAGATCGGCGGTGCCTTTGGTGGCGAAAAGGAGACCGGCGGGGGTCGTGAATCCGGTTCCGACGCCTGGAAAGCCTATATGCGGCGCCAGACCAACACCATCAACT
>JBKHKF010000420.1:0-2535 GCA_046537745.1 Anaerolineales bacterium
AATTCGATGAGGCGCGGATCCCCGGCGGCCTTGGCGGCTTCATGAGCTCGTTGTTGAGCTTGCTCTACCGCATCCAGCGCTGAGTGCTCCCAATGCGCCATGGCCAGCTGATGCAGCGCTTGGGCAAGGCCCCATCCATGATCCTGTCGACGAAAATAGGCTTGCGCCTGCTGGGCAAAGTCAATGGCTTCTTGGTTGCGCCCCAGCCGCATGGCGGTTCGGGATTGCGAGCATTGCGCCAGGGCGGTGATCTCGGGATCGGTTGACTCCGCTGCCGCTGCCAAACTCTCTTCGGCCGCCTCGAATTGACCGAGACCGATCAGAGTCTCACCATGGGCCAAATGCAATCTCCTGAGATCTTCGGTGGGTTCAGGAACCTCGCGGGGGATCCTTTGAAGAGATTCGACTGCTTCGGCCAACAGCCCGCGGCCCGTTCGGCTGCGACCCCGCAAACTGCAATATCGTGCCAGGGACAGGCAGGCATCCGATAGAAGTTCTGCCGATCTGGCCTCAACCGCATAGCTCCAAGCCAGCAGCAGGTTGTTCCAGGCCAGATCGAGTGTCTCAAGCGCTTGTTGTTGTTTCGAGCTATGCAAAGCGTGCCACGAATTCTCGAGCAAACCCAAGTAATGTTGAGCGTGGGCCTGCCGAGCTTCGTCCAGTTCGCCTCTGCTTTCCAGCTGCGATCGACCCAGCGCGCGCAGGCTGTTGTGCAGCGAAAGCGCTTCATTGGAATGCTGCTGGAGCAGGCTGTGGCGGCGTAGTGCAGCCAGGTCGGCGCGGCCCGCACCCGTGACACGGCAGGCAGCCTCAATCTGGAATGGCGAAGAAAAGACGGAGAGTCGTTCCAGCAGCTGGCGTTGATCCTCTGTCAGCTTGGCGCAGGCGTGAGCGTAAAGCGAACCCAGCGTGCGCTGCCTTTCCGGTCCCCCGGTTAAGGGTCCAAATGATTCCGGATCATCCTCCAGGGCTACACGGATTTGGCTCAAAGAGCGGTCCGGAAATGAGGCGGCTGCCAGTTCGATGCCCCATGGCCAACCCGCGAGATGGCGGCAGATGGCCTCGATAGTCTCGATTTCGGCGTGGGCATAAGTGTGATCCGGAAGCCGCTGTTCCAGGACGGATATGAACATCTGAGCGGCCGGAGAGGGCTTCGATGGTCCCGGTGAGCCGTTCTCTTGATAACGAAGGCCGGATAGCTGATAGCGGTGCTCCTGCTTGAGGCGCAGTGGCTCCTGTGAGGTGACAAGCAGTGTGAGCGAGGGGCAGGTGGCAAGCAGCCTGGCGAGACCGTCAGCTTCTGACAGGCAGGATTCGAAGGAGTCGAGCACCAACAGACATTGCAAAGTTTTAAGATGGTCATGGACACGGCGCTCGGGATCGATGTTGGAGCCCTCATTAAGCCCGAATACATGTATCAACTGGCTCCAGAAGCTGTCGCCCCGTCGAACCGAATCGAAGTTCAGGAAATACACGCCATCGAGATGTGCGGGGCGCAGCTGTCGGGCTAGTTCGATGGCCAACCGGGTTTTGCCCAAACCGCTGAGCCCCGTGATGCTGATCAAGCGACAACTTGGCTGCGCCATCATTCTTTTCAATTGGTTCAAGTCGTCTTCGCGCCCGATTAATGGTGTGGCTGGCTTCGGCAGATGTGGTTCCAGATTCTGTCGAATCCGGCGTATGCGCTGGGCCAGCCTTCTGGTGCTTTCGGCTGGTTCAATGGAGAGATGTCGCTGCAGCATCCGGCGGCATGATTTGTACTGTTCCAGCGCAGCGGTCTGTTCACCGCCGCGCGCCAGCAACTCCATGAGTTGCCTGTGAGCCGCCTCCCGCCAGGGGGCTAGCTCAAGCTGTCGTTCGGCCAGCGCGCGCGCTGAACTCAGCTCACCGCGCCGGCTTTTCCTTTCCGCTAATTCATACATTGCCGACAACGCCTGTCGCTGTAGGCGCTCGCGGGTGGTGATGACCCACTCCATGAATTGACGGCAGCCGGCAAGTTGCAGCTGATCCAAGAAATGGCCAGCATAGAGATGGCAAGCCTTTTCTCGTTTGGCCTGGCAAAGTGGACAGAGGCCACCGTCCTGGGTATCGGGATGGGTGCACGGCTCAAGTAGTTCTTGGAATCGATGCACGTCCAACCGAAAGCCAGCCGCTTCCGCCTTGATGTGGGTCCGGCTCGCCTGCAGGAAATCTGAAGACAAGTCGACCCCTTCCAGGGTGGTCCGGATGCGGTGCAGGGTTATCCGCAAATTACGTCGGGCGGCGGACTCCGAGGATTCGGGCCAGAGTAGAGCGGCAAGCCGTTGACGCTGGTGGGGGATGTCAGATTGCACCGCCAAATAGGCCAACAAAGCTCGTTCCTTCTCGGAGCGGAAAGGGCCTATTTCATCGCCGTTAGCCCAAGCCTCAAAGGGCCCCAGCAATCGCAGATTCAAGTGAGGCATATCAAGATTGTAGCGAATCAAGATGTGAAATAGTGCACAAATGAAGACCGGTAACGATCTGGTAACGGGGCTTTGGCAAGCTAGACAGCAG
>JBKHKF010000421.1:0-2519 GCA_046537745.1 Anaerolineales bacterium
CACTGGTTACCTGCGCTGGGATATTTGTGTTGGGGTTCTGCCGGCAGCGCGATATTCCCACGGACGATATCCGCCTGATTCAATCCCATGAGGTTGACCGCAGCACGGGCATGGTCAAGCGGATTGAAGTGACCATCGAGCTTCCCCCTGATTTTCCCGAGCAGTATAAGGATGCTGTCGTGCGCTCGGCCGAGATATGTTCCGTCAAGAAGCATCTGGCTTCACCGCCGGAAATTGATGTGATTACCACGTAGCGAATTTCCAGGGATAGATCAGGAAAGGACGGCCGTTCTCGGCCGTCCCTTTTTACGATAGCGAACCAGCAATATCGGCTAAATGTAATTGAGATCCGCGGCCTGCCGCGTCAGCCCTTCCCGGTAATCGGGATGGGCGATGGAAATCAGCGCCTTCGCCCTCTCCCGAATTGACCTTCCGTAGAGATCGGCTACACCGAATTCTGTTACAACGTAATGCACGTCATTTCTTGTGGTCACAACGCCAGCGCCTTCCCTCAACGTTGTTACGATCCGGCTGAAGCTTTCGCCGCTGCTTGTCGTGACCGTGGCTGGCAGCGCGATGATGGGCTTGCCACCCTTGGATCGGGCTGCCCCTCGAATAAAGTCGAGCTGCCCGCCCACACCGGAGTAAAAACGAGTGCCAATGCTGTCCGCGCAGACCTGGCCGGTAAGATCGACCTCTATTGCCGAGTTGATGGCCACCATCTTCTCGTTTTGCGCGATGACGAAGGGATCGTTGACATATTCCGTTCGATGCAGCTCAACCACCGGGTTATTGTCCACGAATTCATAGAGCTTCTTTGTGCCCAGCATGAATCCCGCCACAATCTTGCCCCGGTGCAGCGTCTTCCGGTCGTTGGTGACCACGCCAGACTGATACAGATCGACCAGCCCATCGGAAAACAGCTCTGTGTGCACCCCCAGATCCCGCTTATCTTTGAGATGGGCCAACACGCCGTCTGGAATGGCACCGATCCCCATCTGGAGAGTCGAACCATCATCGATGAGTTCAGCAATAAAGGATCCGATTTTTATGCTGGTTTCATTCGGCTCACCCATGCTGAACTCGGCGAGGGGATAATCAACCGGCACCGCGTAATCGATCTTGCTGACGTGGATGAAGGAATCGCCCAGAGTCCTGGGCATCTGTGGATTGACCTCGGCAATGACCCGCTCGGCGCTGAGCGCGGCCGTCTTGGTCATGCCGGCTTCGACTCCCAAGGAACAGAATCCATGCTCATCGGGGGGTGAAACATGGACGATAGCCACATCCAGTGGGAGCACGCCCTGGGAGAAAAGAAGCGGAATCTCGGACAGGAAACACGGCGTGAAATCGGCCCGACCCTCATTTACCGCCTGACGGACGTTATGGCTGATAAAGAGGGTGTTGACCCGCAGATGACCCTGCAATCTGGGATGGACATACTCTGCATCGCCCACCGTCAACACCTGGACGATCTCAACGTTTTCGACCTCGGGCGCTCGATCGACGATCGCCTTGAGGATTTGACGCGGCACTGAGCAATTTCCCGTTAGAAAAACGCGAGCGTTGGATTCAATTGCCTGGGCGGCTTCCTGCGCAGTGGACAAACGCTGATGGTAAATATCCGTCCAACTCATGGGGCTATTCTTCCACTTCTTCCAGGTAGTTAACAGGTCGGTAGCTGACAGCTTCCCCGTTCTGGACCATGGCCCCTTTCGCCATCCCTTCATCCTCCTGCAGGGCTGTATCAACTCCCTTTGTGATGATGCTCTCCACAAACGGCCAGGCGGCAATTTGGAAGGCGTGGGAGGAGGTGCGCGCTACAGCGCTTGGCAAATTCGGAATGCAGCAGTGCATCACGCCTTCTTCGATAAAGGTGGGCGTTTCGTGGCTGGTGGGACGGGAGGTCACCGCGCAGCCGCCTTCGTCAATACTCAAATCGATGAATAATGCGCCTGGTTTCATCGCTGCCAGGAGTTCTCTGGTGACAATGACCGGGGCTCGCGAGCCGGGCACTCGAACTGCGCCAACCACGACGTCTGCAAAGGAAAATGCGGTTTGAAGCGTATGTGGATTCGAGAGCATCGTCACCGGCCGGGACGGCAATCCACATTCCAGAGATCGCAGGCGCTGCAAGTCCTTGTCCAGCAGCGTCACCTGCGCCCCCAGACCCAGAAAAGCCCGGGCAGCGTTGGCTCCCGCAGTGCCGCAGCCCAGGATCACCACCTCGGCCGGCGGCACGCCGGGCACACCACCCAGCAGCACGCCGCGGCTCCCGCTGTCATTCTGCAGCAGGCGAGCCGCCAGGGTTGCTGCCATCCGGCCGCCGATTTGGCTGAGCGGCTCTAACACCGGGTAACGGCCCTCCTGGTCCTGCATCCTTTCGTACGCCAACGCGGTGATCTTCTTCTCCAACAGCGGTTTGACCTCCTGCTTCGGCGCCGCATTTAGATGCAGGAAACCCAACAGGGTCTGGCCGGAGCGGATCCATACCATCTCCTGCTGGGTCGGCCTAGCGA
>JBKHKF010000422.1:0-2509 GCA_046537745.1 Anaerolineales bacterium
GGCGTGACGCTCATCCCCATCGCATGCTCCAGCGCGCGCACCGAACTCATTTGATAGGCAACGGGACAGATGCCGCAAATACGGGCTGTGATGTCCGGGACATCATTGACGAATCGATCCTGGAGAAAGCCCTCGAAGAACCTGGGGGGCTCATAGATGTTGAGCTTGATCTCACGGATCCGATCGTCTTCGACTCCCACATAAAGCCCGCCCTCGCCTTCAACTCGAGCCAGGGCCGGTACCTGAATGTCCTGTTTCATACTCCATCCTCCTCGCTCATCAACAGTTCTGCGCCGCGCACGAAGGCCGGCGCGAAACCGCTGATGGTCCTGAGCAGCCGGACAGCCTCGCCTGGATACCGTTCATGTCGCTTCAACACCGGGACGATAGATTCCATCTCGGCCTCGGGCAGCGGTCCGAAGCAGCCGTAGCAGCCTCGGCCCTTATCGGGACAAAGTGCGCCGCAGCCGGATTGGGTAACCGGTCCCAAACACGGGATCCCATCGGAGACCATCACGCAAATTGTTCCATTGCGTTTGCACTCTGCGCAGACTGCGGTGCTGGGCAGGTGAGGCCGTCGGTTTTGCAGCAATGCCGCCACCACTTCCAGAACTTGCCGTTTGTTGACCGGACAACCCCAGAGCTCCAAATCAACGGCGACGTGGTCGGCCATCGGGGTGGAGGTGTCCAGGGCATCCAAATACTCCGGATGATCGTAGACAATCTCCGCGTAGACATCCTTGTCGGCGAAGTTCCGCAATGCCTGAACACCACCGGCGGTGGCACAAGTGCCGAGGGCGATCAGGGTATCGCAGTTCTGGCGGATCTTGCGAATGCGCTCCTCTTCCTCGGGCGTTGACACCGATCCTTCGACGAGCGCGATATCGTACGGGCCCGGGATGATGGCGCTGGTGGCTTCCAGGAAATAGGCGATTTCAATCTGGGCGGCCAGATCCAGCAGTTCGTCCTCTAGATTGAGTATCGAAAGCTGACAGCCATCGCATGAGGAAAACTTGTAGACAGCAACCTTGGGCTTCGTTTCAGCTTCCATCAATAATCCTCCACTTGGAAGTAGGGCTCCAGCGTTGCGTAGTCGTAGACCGGGCCATCCTTGCAGATGAAGAAAGGACCGAGCTGGCAATGACCGCAGAAGCCCTGGCCGCATTTCATGTTGCGTTCCAGCGACAGGTAGATTTGTTCGGGCGGGATGCGCCGGGCCAGCGCTTCGTACACTACGAAGCGCATCATGATTTCAGGCCCACAGCTCAACACTGCGGTTTGCTCAGGTTTGATCCGAAGCCGGTAAAACTGCATGGGAACCACGCCGACCAACCCCTTCCAATTCTCTTCGGCGCGATCGACGGTGATGATGGTCTCGATATTTTCCTGTTCCCAGGCTTTGAATTCATCCGTGTAGAGCAAATCTCGCGGGGTGCGGGCGCCGTAAACGAGCGTCACCCGCCCGTAGTCATCGCGGTTGTTGAGAATGGAGTAGATTACCGGCCGGAGTGGGGCTAGGCCGATGCCGCCGGTGGCTATGACGATGTCCATGCCCTTGGTGTTTTCCATGGGCCAACTGGTGCCGAAGGGGCCGCGCACACCAACCCGGGCGCCAGGACGCAGCCGGCTGAAGGCCCGGGTGACGTTGCCGACAAAACGGATGGTGTGTCCGAGACGCCCGGGGTCCTCGGGATTTGAGCTGATAGAGATCGCCGATTCACCATATCCCGGCAAATACAACATATTAAATTGGCCGGCCTTGAACCTGTAATCGCTCTGAAGCTCCTCATCCTCGAAGTTGAGCCAATAGGTTGAGATGCCTTCCGCTTCTTCCTTGATTTCGGTGATCTCAGCCCAGTATGGCTGGAGCAGTTCATCCTCTTTGACCGCAGTTGGGGCAGGCAGCGCTGTCATGCATCCACCTCCTGGCGAATGGCAGCTACTTCTTCGGTGATGTCGATCCCGGCCGGGCACCAGGCGATGCAGCGGCCGCAGCCGACACATCCGAACACGTCGAACTGGTCTACCCAGGTGCCGAGCTTGTGGGTCAGCCATTGCCGGTAGCGGGAACATACGGTGGGGCGGTTAGAACCGCCGCCGGCATGATAGGAGTGATCCGGATTGAAACAGGAATCCCACAAACGAACGCGTGTGGTGTAGTTCGCGTCGATGCTGGTTTCATCCTTGATATCCCAGCAGAAGCAGGTGGGGCATACCAGGGTGCAGTTGGTGCAGTTCATGCACCGCTCCGCCACCTTGTCCCAGCGGGGATGTGTCAGGTTGGCCCGGAGCAGCTCCGGCAGCCCTTCGGTCTGGAGCTGCCGTCCTAAGCCCCGAATAGTCCGCTCGATGGCATTGTCGGCCGCTCGCTGGTGGTAGGCTGTGGCCGGTTGATGCGGTCGATCCCGCAGCATATCGGCGCCGAGATCGGAGCCAACCCGCACCAGGAAAACCTCATCCAGCTCCGCCAGAGCAAGGTCGAACCCCTCCTCGGCTCTTGGGCCAGTGC
>JBKHKF010000049.1:0-11319 GCA_046537745.1 Anaerolineales bacterium
ACCCTTGCCAGATAGGGTTGGTACCCACCAGTTGAATGAAATTCGTCTCCAGCCAGCTTCCTTCCATGTCTTCCCTTCAGAGGTGAAAACCTTTGGCCCGCCAGGATCTGACGGGCCATTCTCTCCATTTGTGTTGAGGCGAGATCAGATCCGATTAATTATACGCCGGTGAGTAGGAGCCAAGCACACGCATATAGTTCGCTCGCTCGAAAGCTGCTGGTTCGGCAGTATTCAATTGGCTCATGCTCCCTTTCATCTGATCAATCGAACTATACTCTTTCTCGGACATCCAGAGGTTCATCTCTGTCAGGATTTGACCAAGGCGCCGAACGCCATGCTGCAGCAACTCCGAGGTCATCATGGTCACCGAGGCCCCTGCCATCACACCTTTTAACGCGTCTTCGGCTGTGTGAACGCCGGTGGTTAATGCGAGGTCCAGATCCACGCGGCCGTACAGAATCGAAATCCAACGCAGCGGCAGGCGAAGCTCGCTGCTGTCGCTAAGCACCAGATTTGGAACGACTTCCAGGTTCTCGATGTCGATGTCCGGTTGGTAAAAGCGGTTGAAAAGCACAGCGCCGGCCGCACCACTCTCCGCCAGTTGCCTGACCGTGAAAGGGATTGAACTGAAGAACGGGTTGAGCTTGACAGCCATGGGAATGTCGATGCTGTCACCCACATCCCTCACCAGCTCCACATACATATCCTCCGTGTCACTTCCGGAAACATTCGGCTCGGTCGTCAAGTAGTAGACGTTAAGTTCCAGCGCGTCGGCGCCAGCCTGCTCTATTTGTTTGGCGTATTCGATCCACCCACCTGTCGAGATGCCATTTAAGCTGCCAATCAAGGGGATATCCAGCGCCTCTTTCGCCTGGTGGACATGCTCCAGATATTCCTCCGGACCTGTGCGGTAGGCCCCCGCCTCAGGGAAGTAGGACAGCGCTTCTGCGAAGCTTTCTGTGCCCTGCATCAGATGCTCATTCAGCAGCTCATTCTGGAGCGTAATCTCCTCCTCGAACAACGAGTACAGGACCACGGCAGAAGCCCCTGCATCCTCCAATTGCTTTAATGTGCTCAGATCGCGGGAGAGTGGCGAAGCCGAAGGAACCAGCGGGTTCTTCAACTTCAATCCCAGATAGCTCGTGCTCATGTCCATCATCGTTACTCCTTCGCCTTCATCCATGTGATGAAACGCAGGGAGGGTTGCCCCTCCCTGCGAATGAAAATGCTTCGATGTTATTTATCTCCGTCAGACTTGCCCGAGCCGTTGCCATTCCATGGCTGTGCCATCCGCTGGTATTGAGCCCATCGGTCCATGACATCCCCTTTGGCCGCTTTAAGCAGCTCCTCGGCTCGCTCAGGGTAGCTCTGGGTGAGCATCCGGAAGCGACCTTCCTTGTACATGTACTCCTCAAGGGGAAGCTTCGGCTCGCGCGAGTCCAGCTGCAGCGGGTTCTCACCCTTTTCCGCCAGTCGCGGGTCGAAGCGATACAGTGGCCAATAACCAGAATCGACCGCTCGTTCCTGCTGCCCAAGACCATAGCGCAGATCGTAACCATGCGCGATGCAGTGGGTGTAGGAGATGATCAGCGAGGGACCATCATAGGATTCAGCTTCCAGGAAAGCCCGCAGGGTATGCCTGTCGTCTTTGCCCATGGCCACCTGGGCGACGTACACATTGCCATAGGTCATTGCCATCTGGCCGAGATCCTTCTTGGGTTGGCCCTTACCCCCTGCAGCGAACTTGGCCACCGCGCCCCTGGGGGTCGCCTTCGATTTCTGGCCACCCGTGTTGGAGTACACCTCCGTGTCCAAAACCAACACATTAATGTTCCTGCCCGAGGCCAGCACGTGATCCAAGCCTCCGAAGCCGATATCATAAGCCCAGCCATCACCGCCGACAATCCATATGTTCGTCTTCACCAGCGAATCGGCCACAGCCGCCAAGCGCTTAGCCTTGGGGCCGCCGATCTTTTCCAGTCGGCCCTTGAGATTGCTGATCCGTTCACGCTGTCGGTCGAGTCCGGCACTGTCACTCTGATCCGCATTCAGGATTTCATCAACGGTTTTGTCTCCGATCTCTTCGCGCAGCGCATCGAGCAGCTCTGCTGCCGCCTGGCGCCGTTGATCCAGCGCCACCCGCATACCGAAGCCAAACTCCGCGTTGTCCTCGAAGAGTGAATTCGACCATGCAGGGCCTCGGCCCTGCTTGTTGGTTGCCCACGGATGGGTTGGCAGGTTTCCGCCATAGATCGAGCTGCAGCCTGTTGCATTGGCGATGATCGAGTGATCACCAAATAGTTGGCTCAGGAGCTTTAGATAGGGCGTCTCGCCACAGCCTGCGCAAGCGCCCGAGAACTCAAACAGCGGCTGCAGCAGCTGGGAGTACTTGACCTGATCCATGCTGATCTCGCCCGGGTCCATTTCCGGCAGTTCAACGAAGAAGTCCCAGTTCTCCCGCTCCTGCTCCCGCAGTGGCCGTTGGGGTTCCATGTTGATGGCTCGCCGCTTCGGCTCACTCTTGTCCTTCACGGGGCAGGCCTCGAAGCAAAGCGCACAACCGGTGCACTCTTCCGGTTCCACCTGAAGTGTGTAGACCTGATCCTTGAATTCCTTGAATCGGGCTGGTGCGGACTTGAAATTCTCCGGGGCTGCGGTCAACTGTGCGCTGTCATAAACCTTCTGGCGGATGACCGCGTGCGGGCAAACGAAAACGCATTTACCGCACTGGATACACAGATTCGTATCCCAGACCGGAATCTCCTGAGCAATATTGCGCTTCTCGTACTTGGTGGTGCCCATGGGATAGGTGCCGTCTTCGGGCAGCATGCTTACGGGCAGATCATCCCCGAGGCCGGCGATGATCTTAGCCGTGACCTCCTGGACAAACTGCGGCGCATCCGCCGGCACCGGGTCTTTCATCTGTACTTCACTTCCAACCTTCTCAGGGACATCCACTTTATGGAGATGATCCAATGCAGCGTCCACAGCCCGGAAGTTGCGCTTCACGATTTCTTCGCCGCGCTTACCGTAGGTCTTCTCAATGCTGTTCTTGATTTCCGCAATCGCCTGTTCCTTCGGCAGCACCTCGGCCAGCGCGAAGAACGCGGTCTGCATGACCGTGTTGATCCGCTGTCCCAGGCCAACCTGCTTGGCGACCTCATAGCCGTCAAGTACGTAGAATTCAAGCTCTTGATCGATGATGGTCTTCTGCATGGACTCCGGTAGATGATCCCAAATCTCCTCCGGACCATAGGGTGTGTTCAGCAAGAAGATGGCACCCCTCTCCGCCAATCTCAGCACCTCAATCTGCTCGACGAAATCCATCTGATGACAAGCGACGAAATTCGCCGATTGGATCAGGTAGGTCGAACGGATCGGCTCGGGACCAAAACGCAGGTGGGAAACTGTGCGCGATCCCGCCTTCTTGGAGTCGTACTGGAAGTAACCCTGCGCGTATTGGTCGGTCTCCTCGCCGATGATCTTGATGGAGTTCTTGTTGGCGCTCACAGTGCCGTCCGAGCCGAGTCCGTAAAATACGGCCCGTACCGTACCCGGGTTTTCGATTTCAAAGGACTTGTCGTAATCCAGGCTCCGGTCGGTAACGTCGTCCTTGATGCCGATGGTGAAGTGATTCTGTGGCTTATCAGACTTGAGTTCATCCAGTACGGCCTTGACCATCGCCGGTGTGAACTCCTTCGAAGAGAGACCGTAACGGCCGCCAATAACCTTTGGTCGGGCTTTCAACGGCAGCTCCCCTTCCGCCTCGGCCTCGGAGATAACGGAAACCACATCCAGGTACAGAGGCTCGCCACTGGCACCCGGCTCCTTGGTGCGGTCCAGCACTGCCAGTCCCTTCACAGTTTCGGGCAAGCTGGCCAGCAGCGCTTTTGGCGCCAACGGGCGATATAGCCGGACCTTAAGCACACCGACTTTCTCTCCCGCTTCCATCAGCGCTTCCACGGTTTCCTGGGCTGCTTCGGCACCGGAACCCATCAACACCACCACCCGCTCCGCCTCGGGCGATCCTACGTAATCGAAGAGATGGTAAGCACGACCCGTCTGCTCGGCAAACTCGTCCATCACTTCCTGGACCACCTGTGGACAGGCGTCATAGAAAGGATTGACGCTCTCGCGCGCCTGGAAGAAAACATCGGGATTCTGCGCTGTCCCCCGAATCACAGGACGATCAGGGCTGAGCGCCCTCGCCCGGTGTTCCTCGATAAGCTCATCATCGATCAGGCTGGCAATCACCTCATCGGAAAGCAGCTCGATTTTGTTGATCTCGTGAGAGGTGCGGAAGCCGTCGAAGAAATGCAGGAACGGCACCCGACTGCGCAGTGTGGCAGACTGGGAAATCGCCGCAAAATCCTGAGCCTCCTGCACGGAATTCGAGGCCAGCAATGCGAAACCGGTGTTGCGAGCAGCCATCACGTCGGAGTGATCGCCGAAAATCGACAACGCCTGCGCCGCGACGGAACGCGCTGCCACGTGGATAACAGCCGGGGTCAGCTCACCAGCGATCTTATACATGTTCGGAATCATCAAGAGCAGACCTTGCGAAGCCGTAAAGGTCGTGGTCAACGCACCGGCTTGAAGGGAGCCGTGCACAGCACCGGCAGCCCCGCCTTCCGCCTGCATTTCGACAACGAGCGGGACGGCACCCCACAAGTTGGTCTCACCTTCTGTGGTCCACTGATCGGCCCACTCGCCCATCGGCGAGGCGGGTGTGATCGGATAAATCGCGATGACCTCATTTGTCTTATGAGCTACCCGAGCGGCCGCTTCATTGGCGTCAATCGTGGCGATTTGTCTTTCAGCTTTGGACATCCTGGTGTCTCCTTCCCACAAACCTGTGGTGGTCGACTCCCTTCGAGTTAACTTCACGGCAGAGCAGCTGGATTTCACTGCCCTCGAGCAAGGGAGAAATAGGCTTAATCGTCGAATCGAACCGGGCTAACCGTCCTCCGATCAGCCCTGCAAAATACGACAGCATCATTCTAGGATTAGTCCGGTCAAAGGGGCAGTGACGTTTCTCAGGCCCTGGCGGGTCGAAGGTCACGCCTGATTTCAGATTTATTGGAATGAAATTGACCCTTGATTCCACAGAAACCGCTCAGAATTAAAGTAAGGAGCACCTGCCCTCAGCGGATGTTTGATTCCTGCGGACCTCGCAGGGCAAAGGAGCTGAATAAGGGTCAGTCTATTGAACCCATGGCAAAACTGACCAATAACCGCATCGATGGTGATACTTGTCACATGTATTTGGGGCACCGCTCTTCTAACATAAGGTCGGCCTTACTTATTGCAGCGGGGAAAAGCGATATGACCCGAATACACGATTTCAGCGAGAGTTACGAGATGTACCTGAAAACAGTCGCCGAGCTGCGCAACGGCGATGAGGCGATCCCCATCACGGCGGTAGCCGAAAGGCTGGGGGTAGCCACAGTGTCGGCCAGTGAGATGGTCCACCGGCTTGAAGATCACGGCCTGCTCCATCACCAACCGTACAAGGGAGTCATCCTGACGGCGGAGGGAGCAACAGCAGCGGATTATGTCGTGCGCGCCCACAGAATTTGGGAGTACTTTCTGGTGGACAAGCTAGGAATCGATTGGGCAGATGCTCACGACCTGGCCTGTAACCTTGAACACGCCACCAGCCTAGCATTGAGCGACGCGCTGGACACCTTCCTCGGCCATCCGGAGCGCTGCCCACATGGCAATCCAATCCCCCGCACGGGCCAATCTGCCCAGGGATCAAGCCTTCGTCTGTCTGAACTCGAAGTTGGCCAGCAGGCGGAAATACGCTCCATCCGACCCGAGAGCAGCGAAGTTCTCAAAGCTCTCGCCGAGCGCGGGCTCAAGCCCGGGGTTCAAGTAACGATCGAGGACATCGAAGTGTTTGACGGTCCTCGTCGGTTAACTGTGGCTGATCAAACGGCCACGATCGGCCGCCGACTTGCCGAGCATATTTACGTGGGGCAGACCCTATGAGCTGTCACAGCGCTCTCGTGGAAGCTACCGGCGATCGATTGATAGCTCTGGTTGGCCATTCCAACGTGGGCAAATCGGCCCTTTTCCACAAGCTAACCGGGAGCTATACACCGGTTTCCAATTTCCCAGGAACCACCGTCGAGATCACGCGCGGTCAGGCCGCCTCGGATTCCCAGACCACCATCATCGACACGCCCGGTGTGGTCACACTGCCCGCCGCAAGCGAAGATGAGCAGGTGACCTCGAGCATCCTGCTGGAAGAAAAGCTGGATCTCATCATACAGGTGGGCGATGCCAAGAATCTGCGACGAACGCTGCTGCTCACACTGCAATTGTCCGAGATGGGGGTTCCACTCGTCCTCGCTTTAAACATGATGGACGAAGCCCGCAAGCGAGGCATCCAGGTGGATGCCGCCGGGCTTCAGCGTCAGCTTGGCATCACCATCATCCCGACAGTGGCCGTCAGCGGCCACGGGGTGCTCGAGCTTGAGAACGCGCTGAAGAGCCTGAACGAACGCGCCCCCATGGACCTGCGTTACGCGAGTGCTATCGAAGACGCGTTGGCGGAAATGGAGCCAATTCTTCCCGATTCAAGAATTCAGCCGCGGTCGCTCGGTTTGCTGTGGTTGATGGGGGACCCGGCGATGAGCCGATGGTTGGAGGAGCATCTGCCCATATCGGACGTAGCACGGATGCAACGGATCCGTGAACAGGCTGCTGCCGCAGCTTCCGAGCCCCTCGAGGATCTGATCGAGCGCAGCCGGCGCTCCTTTCTGGACGCCTTTATGCAGGCCACCCACCCCACCAGTGGTCAACGAAAACGATCGTGGGTCGATCGATTGAGCGCGATCACCACCCATCCTGCTGCCGGTCTGCCGATCCTGGTGCTCGTCTTGCTTGGCCTCTACTACTTCGTGGGCCTGTTCGGCGCCGGCACCCTTGTGGATCTGCTCGAGGTCCAGCTATTTGGACAGGTCATCAATCCGCGGGTGATCTCCGCCGTGGAATCCATCAGCCCGCTGCCGCTCCTGACCGAATTTCTGGTGGGCGAATTTGGGCTTTGGACGGTGGGAATGACCTATGCACTGGCGCTAATCTTCCCTATAGTCACAACCTTTTTCATCGCTTTTGGCATACTCGAAGATTCGGGCTACCTGCCCCGGCTTTCAGTGCTGACAAACAAGTCCTTCCGCCTGATCGGCTTGAACGGAAGAGCCGTGCTGCCGATGATCTTGGGATTGGGCTGCGTCACCATGGCCACAATGAGTGCCCGCATCTTGGAGACGAAGCGCGAACGGCTGCTTGTGATTCTGCTGCTTGCGCTTGCCATCCCGTGCTCCGCCCAGCTCGGTGTGGTGATGGGGATGCTGGCCAGCATTTCGATCGTGGCCACCATGATCTGGGGTGGTGTCGTGTTGGCGGTTCTGATGGCCGTTGGCTATTTGGCAGCTCGATTGCTGCCCGGCGACAGCAATCCACTGATGGTGGAACTGCCTCCGCTTCGACTGCCTGGCTTCCGCAACGTCCTGGTGAAAACGATCGCCAGGCTCGAGTGGTACATGAAGGAAGTTGTGCCGCTGTTCCTGCTGGGCGCAGCGGTCATGTTTGGCCTGGATCAGCTCGGCTGGCTGCAGGCGATTATTGACACAGGCAAACCGCTGGTGACAGGCTGGCTTGGCCTTCCCCCCGAAGCCAGCGCGGCTTTAGTGATGGGCTTTCTTCGCCGCGATTTCGGCGCGACGGGTTTATTTCTGATGTCCACACAGGGCATGTTGTCGCCTCAACAGATCGTGGTCGCCATGGTGACCGTTACGCTCTTCATTCCGTGTGTGGCCAGTGTCCTCATGGTCGCTCGAGAGCGCGGTTGGCGGGTTGCAGCTGCCATCGTCGCGGTCATATTCCCGCTTGCGTTCCTCATCGGTGGGTTGCTCCATCGATTGCTAAATCTCCTGAGCTGGGGGCTCTCATAATGCAAAAATTCGAATGCCCGCTTTGCGGAACAAGCTACGACATTTCAGCGCGAATCGCCTGCAGCACCTGTCCCATTGGGCGCGACTGCCAGATGGTGTGTTGTCCCAACTGCGGTCACACAACCATTGATCCCAGCCAGTCCAAGCTGGCAAACTGGGTTGGCAATCTGTTCGGCCAGCCGGCCGAAAAACAAGCTCGGCGCACGCTCGAGCTTGAAATGGTGGAGGCAATCCGCCTATCGCAAATCAAGGTCGGCGAGAAAGCCCTCATCCTCGATATGAATGGACTGCCAGAACAGCGCAAACGGCACTTGAGCGCCTATGGTGTGACGCCCGGCGTTGAGGTGACGATCCGCCAGCAAACGCCTCTCACAATTTTTGAAGTGGATCATACCGAACTTGCGCTGGAGGAAAAGCTTGCCGCCTCGATCCTTGTTCAACCAGCCTCTGAATGACTCCAGCAGCCTCCAAATATTCGCTCATGCGGATGTGTGCAGACGACGCCTGCATTTGTGACTTTCTTCACTAGCGAATTTGGAGCGCTGAGTTGATGCTTATCACGAGGTTAATATGCATGAACTGGCGGTAACGGAGAGCTTGCTGAAATTGGCGCTGGCCAAGGCCGAAGAGGCCGAAGCCGATCGCGTCACCGACCTGCACCTTGTGATAGGCCAGCTTTCCTCATTTGTCGATGATTCCATCGCTTTCTACTGGGATTTGATCAGCCAGGACACCCTGGCAGAAGGCGCATCCCTGCATTTTCGGCGGGTGCCGGCGCGCATGAACTGCCAGGACTGCGGCACAAGCTACTCTCCCGAGCCCGGCGAACTTGCCTGCCCTGATTGCTCAGGGGTCCATTTGAAAATAGAGGCCGGCGAGGAATTTTATTTAGATTTCATTGAAATTGAACGGACCGAAAATAAAACCCCAGGATTGGAGGCCACAAGCGGATGACAACCAAAGTGCCAGTGGTGGAGAATATCCTTAACGCCAACGATCGCGTGGCAGAGGCTAATCGCCTCCGGCTGTCCAAAAGCCATACTTTTGCCATCAATTTGATGGCCTCGCCCGGTGCCGGCAAAACCTCCCTCATTGAAGGAACTCTTGCACGGCTCTCGAATGAATTTCAAATTGCCGTGATCGATGGGGATCTCGCCACCAGCATCGACGCCGACCGGGCTGCTGCCGCTGGCGCTAAGGCAGTTCAGATCAACACCGGCGGCCAATGCCACCTGGATGCGCCGATGCTAAGCCAGGGCCTGGATCAACTGACGCTCGAGGAAGTGGATCTGCTCATTGTCGAAAACGTCGGCAATCTTATTTGCCCTTCGAGCTTCCAGCTTGGGACCCATATGAACGTGTTGATCGCTTCAACGCCTGAGGGCGATGACAAGCCCTACAAATATCCCCCCATGTTCCGGGGCGTTCAGGCGCTCATCATCAATAAAGTAGATCTTCTGCCTTATATCGATTTTGATATGGAGTACTTCCAGCGGGGAGTGAAAGCCCTGAATCCTGACGTTAGGTCCTTCCCACTCTCCTGTCGAACAGAAGAAGGTTTCGAGGCATGGACAGATTGGCTGAGCGAGCAATTACAACAAACGTACGCCTAAAAGATCCCGGCGAGGATCTTCATGCACGCCACGTGCATATTGACGGGATCGTACAGGGTGTCGGCTTCCGTCCTTTCGTCTATGGACTTGCCCTTGACCATGAAATCACTGGCTGGGTCCGAAACACTTCGGCAGGCGTGGACATCGAGGCGGAAGGCACTGCCTCGTCGCTCGCTATGTTCCTGGAAGCGCTTGAGAACCAACCGCCTGCGCTCGCCCGCATCGATCACATCCAGACCACGCCCAGCGACCCTAGTGGCTATACGCAATTCACCATCCTCCCATCCGAGAGCTTTCCCGGCGGCTTCCAGCCCGTTTCACCTGATGTTTCTCTCTGCCCGGACTGCCGTGATGAATTGTGGGACCCGGAGGACCGCCGCCATCGCTATCCTTTCATCAACTGCACGAACTGTGGGCCCCGATTCACCATCATCCGGGACCTCCCCTATGACCGGCCCAAGACAACCATGGCCGGCTTTGACCTTTGCCCAGAATGCCGGTCGGAATACGAGAACCCGCTCGACCGGCGCTTCCATGCCCAGCCGGTGGCTTGCCCAACGTGCGGGCCCCAGCTTTGGCTCGAGACTGCAGGTGGACGCATTGAAGGAACCAATCACGCGCTGGAAGAGGCCCGTCGCATGCTTGCGGCCGGGAAAATTCTGGCGATCAAAGGCCTGGGCGGATTCCAGCTGGCTTGTGACGCGGCCAACCAATCGACCGTCGAGCTCCTGCGCAACCACAAGGGCCGGCCTGAAAAGCCATTGGCGGTGATGGTCTATGACATGGAAGCTGCTGAGGCGCTCTGTCAGTTGACCGAGGCGGCCCGGGCGCTGTTGGCTTCGAGAGAGCGGCCGATCGTGCTTCTCCCTGTCATTGGCAGTGAGGCATTGGCTCCAAACGTCGCGCCGGGACAATCAACCCTCGGCTTGATGCTCCCCAACACTCCTTTGCACGAACTGCTGCTTGAGCCCAGCGATGGCTTCCCCCGTGCGTTGATCATGACCAGCGGCAACCTTTCGGGGGCGCCGATCATCCACACCAATGCAGGTGCCCGCTCAGACCTCAATTTATGGGCAGACGGATTGTTGCTGCACGACCGGCCGATTGAATCCCGCTGCGATGACTCGGTGGCTCGCACCTTCCAATCCTCCCTCTACCCCATCCGGCGCGCCCGCGGCTATGCGCCTGATCCCATCCAGTTTCCTATTTCGGACAAGTGTGTGCTGGCGGTCGGCGCTGAGCTGAAGAACACCTTCTGCCTGACAAAAGAAAAACGAGCGCTCTTGAGCCCGCACATCGGTGACCTGATGAACTTCGACACCCTTGAGTTCTACCGAGAGGGCATTCAGCACTTTGAGCAGCTGTTCCAGGCGGAACCCGAAGCTATCGCCTACGATTTGCATCCCGATTATTTATCGACTCAATACGCTCTCGAACGGGCGAGACAGGATTCACTGCCCGCGTTCCCCATCCAGCATCATCACGCACATATCGCTGCATGCTTGGCCGAACATGAACGCAGCTTCACAGAACCAGCCATTGGTTTCGCCTTCGATGGAACCGGGTTCGGACCTGACGGCGCCATTTGGGGTGGCGAGGCGCTTCTGACCTCGGATGGCGACTTTGAACGAGCATACCGCCTACGCTATCTACCCATGGCTGGCGGTGAAAAGGCTATACGGGAGCCGTGGCGACTGGCCCTCGCGTGGCTGGATCAGGCGGGGGTTGACTGGGACGAGACG
>JBKHKF010000423.1:0-2505 GCA_046537745.1 Anaerolineales bacterium
GTTCCCATGTTCACGACCTTCTGAAACAGTTTAAGGCGGCCGAGATCTTCATCCCCAGGCAGGACGAATATGACCTGACCGATCGGGATGCCATCAAGCAGATGCTGCGGGATTCCGATCCGGATATCGTGATCCACCTGGCGGCCAAGGCCGGCGGCATCGGCGCCAACCGGGCCAAGCCGGCCGAGTTCTTCTATGACAATTTGATGATGGGCGTGCCGCTGATGCACCATGCCTGGGAATACGGCGTCGAGAAGTTCGTGGCCATCGGCACGGTGTGCTCCTATCCGAAATTTACCCCGGTGCCCTTCCGCGAAGAAGACCTCTGGAAAGGCTATCCGGAGGAGACCAACGCACCCTATGGATTGGCCAAGAAAATGCTGCTGGTTCAGTCTCAAGCCTACCGGCAGCAGTACGGTTTCAACGCGGTCAACCTGATTCCCGTCAACCTGTACGGCCCCCGGGACAACTTCGATCTCGAAACCTCCCATGTGATCCCGGCGCTGATCCGGAAGTTCCTTGAAGCCAAAGAAGCCGGCGAGGGCCCGGTCACGCTTTGGGGCGACGGCTCGCCGACGCGCGAGTTCCTGTACGCTCCGGATGCGGCTTATGGGATCCTTTTGGGTTCTCAATACCTGAACGACAGCCAGCCGATCAATCTGGGATCCGGCATCGAGATTTCCATCAGGGATCTGGCTGATTTAATTGCCGAGCTTATCGGCTATCAAGGTGAGATCGTGTGGGACACCTCAAAGCCCAACGGCCAGCCGCGCCGGGCGCTGGACACGACCAAAGCCGAGGAGCTCTTCTGCTTCAAGGCGGAGACCGACCTGCGCCAAGGGATCCAGGAGACCATCGACTGGTACCTGGAAGCCCGTGAGCGGGAAACGGTAGCGGGGTAGCTTCGTGGCCCAGGCTGCTGAAACCTCCCCCCCGGTGACCGTCATCCGGCCGAGTCGCGGCTGGACCTTGGCGGATCTGGCCGAGCTGTGGCATTTCCGGGAGCTGCTGTTCTTCCTGGTGTGGCGGGACGTCAAGGTCCGCTACAAGCAGACCCTGCTGGGCGCACTGTGGGCCATCCTCAAGCCCTTCTTCACCATGGTGATCTTCACTATTATCTTCGGTCAGCTGGCCCAGATTCCCACCGACAACGCGCCGGCGCCGGTGTTCTATTTCGCCGGCTTGATCCCCTGGGTCCTGTTCCAGGATGGCATCACCAAGGCCAGCACCAGCCTGGTCACCAATCGCAACCTGGTCACCAAGGTCTACTTCCCGCGACTGGCGATTCCCCTGGCGACGGTGACGGCCCCGCTGGTGGACTTCGCGCTGGCCTTCTTGTTTTTGCTGGGGATCATGCTCTATTACCAATATCAGCCGGCCGGGCCGATTTGGGCGCTGCCGCTGTTCACACTGTTGGCATTGACGACGGCCTTTGGCGCCGGCCTGTGGCTGGCTGCACTGAATGTGGCCTACCGGGACATCGGCTACATCACGCCTTTTATCGTGCAGGCATGGCTTTACGCCTCGCCGGTGGCCTATTCCGCCACCATCATCCCCGAAGGTCTGGGCCAGCTGGCCTTCGCGCTGAACCCGATGGCGGGCGTGGTGCAGGGGTTCCGCTGGGCCATCCTGGGTGTGGGCCAACCGAGCATGACATTCCTTGGTGTTTCTATCCTCGTTTCCTTGATCCTGCTTCTCTCCGGCCTCTTCTACTTCCGCCGGATGGAGCGCACCTTCGCGGACGTGGTGTGATATGAACGGTGATTGGGCTGTTCGCGTAGAAGATCTTGGCAAGGAGTACCGAATCGGCGGCATGCCGAGCGGCTATACCACCCTGCGGGATACGATCTCAAATGCCTTCAGCCGTCTGCGGCGCGGCGAGGTCCGCCAGCGCTATGAGACTATATGGGCCCTCAAGAACATCTCCTTCGAATTGAAGCGCGGCCAGGCGCTGGGCATCATCGGGCGCAACGGCGCCGGTAAAACCACGCTGCTCAAGATCCTTTCCCGGGTGACGGAGCCGACGGAAGGTGTGGCCAAAATCCGCGGCCGTGTCGGTTCGCTGCTGGAGGTGGGGACAGGCTTCCACCCCGAACTCACCGGCCGTGAGAACATCTACCTCAACGGCGCCATCCTTGGCATGACCCGCTCGGAGATTGACCGCAAGTTCGACGAAATTGTGAGCTTCGCCGAGGTGGAGAAGTTCATCGACACACCGATCAAGCGTTATTCCTCCGGCATGAACCTGCGGCTGGCCTTTTCCGTGGCCGCCCATCTGGAGCCGGAGATCCTGGTGGTGGACGAGGTGCTGGCTGTGGGCGACGCGGAGTTTCAGCGCAAATGCGTCGGCAAGATGAGCGATGTGGCCGAGCAGGGCCGCACGGTGCTTTTCGTCAGCCACGACATGTCGGCCATCCTTCGACTGACGGAGGAGGCCATCGTGCTGGAGGGGGGCCAGATTGTGATGCGGGCCGATTCGGCCGAGGCCGTCGATTACTACATGAC
>JBKHKF010000424.1:0-2502 GCA_046537745.1 Anaerolineales bacterium
CTCGTATCCAGAAGGTAATGATCTCCTGGTTGTCTGCTGATGAATTCCACCCAACGATCGTAAAGTGCTGCGACGCTCGCCTTATCGCCAAAGGTCCTTGCGATTTTCTTCGCGCGTTTTGGGCCAAGGTACATTCCAAAGTGGGTTTTAGCGCGGATCTCCCGCCGGTCCCAGCGATCCGCAAGCTCCTTTGCTTCGGTTACCAATGTAACGGACGTGACCGCCTCAGCCACTGAAAACACATCGGTTGCCCTGTCACGCTCAAAGTTGAACGGACCTCTGAGAAAGGGGCGCATGAAGTCGTAATGATAGGCCAGCTTCGGCAGATGAGCCCGGGGCAGATCGCCAATATGGTTCGGCCGCCCTTCCACCCATGGCGCGTCGCAATTTTCCATTATCCGGTCCACCTCAGGCTGGCCGCCTTGCGCCAGGTTCCGGATGAAGCGGCTTTTACCCGATGCAGATGGCCCCGCGACGATCAGAAGATCGTCAATGCGCAGCTTGTCGGCAATGCAGATGAACCGGCCCTTGAACGGCGAGTTGACGGTCTTCACTTTCCAGAACAGGCTCTTCTGGTGAACCAGAAGTCTTTCCAGCGCCACCCGCGAAAAGAAGAAGTTCGACTCGAAAAGCCGATCCGCCGAGCCCAGCATGATTTGCGGGAGACGGTCGAGTATCGGCTGCAGCAGAGGCAGGGGGTGGAGCGACCATGTCGCCGGGGCGTTCCTCTGGAACATCTTCTTGGCATCCCGGCCCCTTACCCCTGCGACTTCAAGAACGAGGCGCTCCCTGGTGATGTCCACCAGGTCATTCAACGTCCGCAGCGGATCCGGTAGATGATGCAGAACATTCAGGCAGAGTACAATGTCGAATTTTTCATCGACAGTCTGATTCGCGATGTTCAGCTTGCGAAATTCGACATCTGATCCGATTACCTCCCGCAGCTTTCCAGCCTTGCGAAGCGCGTCGTCATCAAAATCGACGCCCATCACGCGCCGTGCGCCTCTTTTCGCGGCTTCAAAGGAGAAAAAACCATAGTGGCAGCCAACGTCGAGGACTGATTTACCGCTGAGCTCTGAAGGCATGATCACAGCCAATGTCCCTGCGCGATCACCTCCCGAGGTTTTCACTCCCTGGGCCAACGGAATACTTTGATAACGGAATTCTTCTTCCCGGAGAAGCTCAAGGAGAGCACTATCATCCTGTCCGACATTGATCGATTGCATGCGCGATAACCCACACTTCTTACCCGGCTTGGACGATTAGAACAATGCAGGGCGATTTGCAAGGGGTGCACTGGTGCAATGCCTGGGCTCCTGCTTGGAGCTTGCCATGGCCCTACAACCGTTATAGGTCGGGCTCATTTCCCTTTGGATCTCGGCTGGCCCCCGAGATCGATGGAGCCAGTTTCATGCCAAGAACTCGCCCTATCTCGCTTTGGAACCTGCTCCCAAGGACTGTTTTCAAGAGCCGCACTCCCTTGCACCGAGCCGCGCGGGCACTGTTCGGCTCGCCATGGCTGTGGGTCATGCGGTGGACGCGGTTGCGCCGGGAGCTCAGGCGGCTGGCCAATGCAGACGTTGCTGTCGTCTCGTTTCCGAAGAGCGGCCGTACCTGGCTGATGGTTTTGCTGTCGCGTCTGTTCCAGGTGAAATATGGCCTGCCGGACACCGCCACGATTGGGGGTGACAGCCTCCGCGCGATGAACCCGGCTGTGCCGGCAGTGCTCTTTACCCATGGCAGGTTTGTCAACGACATGAGACCACCTGTTGGAGAGGCCTCGCCCTACTTTCGCAAGAAACTCATTTTTTTGGCGCGCCATCCTGCCGACACCGCCGTTTCCTATTATTACCACGTTCGCTATCGCGTTGACCCGCTCAAGCTGGAGATCAAGCAACTGCCGGATCTGAGCGGGGTTTCCTTGTTCGAGTTCATGGAGACCGCCTCCTGCGGCATGCCCGACATCATTGAATATCTCAATGCCTGGGCTGCAGCCCTCCGCCAACACCCGCGCCACCTCCTGCTACGTTACGAGGACCTGCACGCCGACCCCAAGTCACAGTTGTGCCGCATCACGGAGTTCATCGGCGAAAGCTTCGAGGAGGCTGCCTACGACGAGGCGATCCATTTCGCCTCCTTCGAGCAGTTGCAGAAGAAGGAGCGGGAGAACTTCTTTGGCAGTCGCCGGCTTCAGGCGCGCGACCTTGATAACCCCGAGTCATTCAAGATACGCCGCGGCAAGATCGGTGGCTACCGCAATGAGCTCAACGAGAAGCAGATCGCTTGGGTCGAGCAGCAGGTGAACGAGAAACTTGATGCGGTATTCGGGTATTCGTCCAACGCCGGTTTGCACAGGAAAGGCTCATGAAATCCACCGTCTTCACCCACACCAATGACAAGCAGATCATCGGGGCTCTGGTGTCGAAGTATTCCTTCGAGCGTTTCGCTGCGGATGGCGCTGCCTTCGATGTGAAGCTCATCCACACCAAGGACCATCCGTTC
>JBKHKF010000050.1:0-11246 GCA_046537745.1 Anaerolineales bacterium
GCGCTAGCCTGGACGAGCGGCACGCCGTGAGTTTTTGCTGATGCCCTTAATAACATGGATCGCGATTGATCCAGTCCAAACCTGCGCAGTCCGCTGGTTGTCTGAGCAAGCCACTGCCCCGTCCCACATCCAACTTCAAGCCAGCGGCCCGGCGCAGACTGTTCCATACACTCCTGCACCAGATTGCGAATGCCCGAGAAAACACCGTCCTCATACCGGCGATCGTATTCCGCCGCAATCCGCTCATAATCTGGCGCTTTGATCGGATTCTTTGGCAGTTCACTCATGTTTCCATCCAGTCGGGGTCAAGCCTTTTTATATTCGCAAGGCGATATGCTGATCCAATGCCCCTCATCCACCCACGCGCTGAAGCACAATAAAGATAAGGCAAATGCCGCTGCACCCCAAAAGTAAGCCCACCGCGGCGATGCCTCTGGATCCCTTGCCAAGCAGACCCGCTGCGCCCAACACAACCGCGATCTAACCCAGAAATGCGCTGCTGGCGCCGCAGATTAAAAGCGGCGTGCCCACAACCCGGATCCACCCCTGCTGCAAACCTACCAGTGCACACAATCCGATGCCAAAGACTAAAGCCAGCGAGGCAATCCCCAGCGCCAAGCTTGATTTGGCCAAGGGCATTTGCCCTCCGCCCCGATCCTCATTCTGGGTCATCCGCCGCCTCCGGTCCCGCTGCACTTGATCACGGGCTGTTACCTTCCTTTGTGTTCAGCGGCCAGTGCTCCGAGGTATTCGTCCAACCCGACAGGATCTCTGCCCAGAAGCTTCTTCAGAACCCACGGGTTTCCGAGGAATTCATGATCGGCGTAATAGCGGAACATGGACACAAAATCCCCGACACGATGGCCCTCCATGCCCGAATCTCTTGCCTCCCGGGCCCATGCCTCGGGCTCAATCTCCACTGGTTTGATCCTTCTTCCCGACACATCGCTCATCGCCTCCGCCACCTGTCGTTGGTTCGGAGATTCCGGACCCACCAGCGGGTACATGGCATACGCGTGTTCCGATTCAAGCATCACCGTGGCGGCAGCTTCGGCTACATCCATGAGATCGACAAGGCTCAGGCGGGTTTCGAGGGGGTAAGGGACCCTATAGGTTGATTCCTGCAGGATTTCGCTCCATCGGTTGCCAAAGTTTTGGTAGTAGGCTGCCGGCTGCAAAATGGTGAAGGCCAGCCCACTCTCGATGAGCGCTTGCTCGACCTCCAACTTTCGCCAATGATGGGGCATGGCTTTGACCTGTGGAAAAAGCACAGAATGGTAAACGAAGTGCTGAACGCCCTCTTGCTTCGCCGCTTCGATGGCAGTCAGCCCAATTTGCCTCTCCCTGGGATGCATGTTCGGTCCGATGTGATAAACCGCCTCAACTCCTGCGCAGGCTTGTGCCACCTCTTCCGGCCGCTCTAGATCCCCCACATAGATTTCTCCCCCCGAACCCTCCACAGAAGCCGAATCGCCCCTTTGCCGTCGAAACAGCCGCAGCTTATGCCCCTCTCGGCTTAATGCCGCCGAGACCGCCCGGCCTGTCTTTCCTCCGGAGCCTGTAATCAGGATCATCGCTTCAACCTATCACGTGACAATCGAACAGGATATGTATGAGATCCCCTTCCTTTAGTGAGTTCGGTATCGATCATGGAGGAATCGAGCAACGAAGGCAGGCCAGCTCATCCCCGGCGCCCGAATGGAGTGTTCGTGGCTTGCAGTCAGCAGCAGGTAGACGAGTTCACTCTTGGAGAAATCGGCGGATAGCTGCTGACGCAATCCCTTGAGCGAGAAATCCGCATACCATATCGGCCACTCGGGATCCTCACCGCCTTGTTCAACGAACGCCTCATGGTGCGCCTCCTGTGCCGACTTCAGCAGCTCCACCAATCGCGCCACCGCGTCATCGCTCATGTTCCCACCTCCATGTATCCACAAGCATCGGGTACGGAGGCTCCTTTTAGCATTCGGAGCAAATTGCCAGATCTCCAGGCTGCCTTCCAAAGGAGCCACCATATATCAGAAGCCAAGCCTTTATCAGATTCCAGGCTATCCTGGCGGATCAAGCCTGCTGGCTAAGCACTATTCCCCCGCTTCATCGTATTCGATGAGACCGAAAAGGTTACCCTCGGTGTCCTTACAGCTCGCATGCCAACCCATGCCGGGCAGAGGGGTCTTGGGAACGATGACCTGCCCGCCGTTGGCTCCAACCTTGAGCGACGTTCCCCGGACGGACTCCACGTCGATGGTGCAAACATACGCGATAACGTCCTGCCCTTCGACCTCAATCTCCCTGGGGAGCAGGCCACCATTGATACCGGGCTCTTCGGCTGGACCGGTTTCAATCAACCAATAATTAGATTCCCCCCATTGTTCGAAGCGCCAGCCAAAGACCTCTGAGTAAAAGCTCATGGCCCGCTTGGGATTGGTCGCGTGGATTTCAAAATGCACAACGCGGTTCATTAGAATCTCCCTTCTATTTGGATTTTAAGAACAGTGAAGTCTGACTCCGTAGACATTGTTGCAGGAGTCCAGATTTGGGTCAAATCCCGGCGAAGAAATCAGATACGAGCACCAAGAAAGTTGCCTTAGCGATTCTCGCCTTGAAAGGTCGGAGAGTTCCAAATCTTGCTTGATGACGAAGCTGCACGACCAACCGGGAAAGATATTGGCCAACTCGCAATACCCAGCCCATGGCTCTACGGACGAATAATTGCCGCTCATTGGCCCTATTGGAGGATTGTCTGCTCAATCAATTTTTTGTTGGTTTCCACCTCCTCTCAAGATTCAATCGGATGCCGTTTGATCGCGTCACGGAAAATTAATCGCCGTTCTTGGGCTTGCAAACCGTGGAAGGATTGATCGATCCCCACAGAAGGCTGCATCTACTCCGCCCTGGACGGACCTGAAGCTGCCTTCATCATTAAGTGAAGTTCGCTTGCAAGTGGATGCATGCAAGATCCATCCTTATCCAGGCGCACGCAGGATCTGTTGGTCCTCCCCGATGGTCGACTTCGACGCGATTGACTCGATGATTTGCTGCCCTACTCGCAATCCGCCCATCGCGACCGCGGCGGTGGACTGGCCTGGGAAAATGCTGTCACCGACTATATACAGACCCTTTGAAACCCGAGAACGCTGAGCTCGAAAGAGGTTCGTTTGTGGATAGCCCCCAACCCAGCCGCGGGCTCGGCCGGTGAAACGCTGAAAGGTCACTGGCGTGCCTGGCAGTTGCAGTTCGACTCCTCGGCTCAAACCCGGCATGATCCGTTCTGCAGCCACCACCATCCGCCGGCTGTAGGCCTCCTTCCGCGCTTCATAGGCCGAGCGGTCCTCTTCGAAGAGCTGCCACCAAGGGGCAAGACGAGTGTGGGTGCTCAAGGTGATGGCACGCTTTCCAGCTGGCGCCCGCTCCGAATCCCAGGCAGGGCTAACCGACAGGAAGACCGAGTTGCCCTCGGTGAGCGGGCGATCCAGGAGAATCTGGTGATGCAAACCTTGAAGATCCTCCACTGCCGCTTCGTCAACCCCAAGATAGCTGGTGAAGGCGCCCCATCCATCTTTCGGCAACCTTGCCGGATCGATCCCTTTATCCGGCGCCAGCAGCTGTTCGAGATTTGGACGAGTCAGATTGGCCACAACCACATCCGCCCGGAACTCGCCATGGCGCTCGGTCTTGACCAGGAATGAGCCATCCCGCTCCCGTTGAATAGCCTGGATCCTGTGCCGGTACCGGATCTCACCCCCGCTGTTCACCAAGGCTCTCACCAGGTGACGAGCGATCGCGATCATGCCGCCCTGGAGATGCACGACGCCGCGCCGCGGCAGATCAAGCGCGGCGGCGCCATACAGCGCGACCGTATCCGCGGAGAGCGCCTGGGCGGAAATCAAAAGTTGGGCGTCGACGAAAAGCCGCAATCCTTCGGAGGAATTTCGGAGATGATAGCCGACCGATCGGAAAGCATCAGCGGCCAAACCGGGACTGAGTCTGGAGAGGCCTCCTTCGTTGGCCCAACGCCCTCCGCTGGCAACCAGCTTGATCAAATCAGAGGGTGAGTTCGGCGGCCAGGGCGGATTCTGGGCGGCCAGGTCCCACATTGCATCAGCCGTACGTTCTTGCCATCGCCAGAAGGCTCTATCCGTTTCGCCGAAGGCTTCATGTCGTGCCAGCCAGCGGCGATCGTCTCCCCATCGTTCGATGGCCTGTCGGTCCGGAAGGTGCACCATCATGGCTAATTCGGCCGGTTTGGCAGGCCATTCCGGAAGCGCCAAGGTCTGCCGCAGTCGATCCATCGGACCGCCGGGATCGAAGCCCCCCGCCAAGGTGGCCCCGGCGTCGAATCGATAACCCTGAAAATAAAAGGTCCCGGCGCAGCCGCCGGGGTAAATATGGGATTCCAACACTTTCACATCCAGGCCAGCCTTGGCGAGCAAGGCGGCGGTGGACAGCCCACCGACGCCTGCGCCCACGACTAAAACCCGGGTCACCGGATATCCTCCAGCCAGTCGATAATGACCTTGCCCTGCTCGTCGAGATGGATCTTGATCGCCTGGTAGTACGCATCCAGGTAGTCAGGTAGCGGGCGTCCTTCCGGCATGTGGTGGACAATTAATTCTTCAACCCAGCCAATTTCCCTGTTTAGCAGCGTTATGTCGCCCAATTGAAGCGCGGCCAGCAGCCCTCTGGACATGTATTCGTTGACGTCGTCCAACGTCACCTGCGGCGTCCCTTTGCCGTTGAGATGCTGGCTGACCACATGATCTATCAAGCCAAGATGATCGCGATAGGCATTCAGCGTTTTCTTATATTCATCGGATACCGGCTCGGCAACCGTCGGTCTGGATGGATGAGCAATCAGGGATTCAATCATCTTCGGTGCATCGGTCAGCAATTCGCCAAGGTAGTGACCGGTGATG
Source organism: Anaerolineales bacterium (assembly GCA_046537745.1). Classification (GTDB taxonomy): domain Bacteria; phylum Chloroflexota; class Anaerolineae; order Anaerolineales; family E44-bin32; genus DASWJQ01. Next base: position 4,917 of record JBKHKF010000050.1, read on the forward strand.
CGGTCCTTCAAGCCCGGCAGCACGTTGAAGATATCGCCGCCATACGCCAACGGTATATCCAGATCGTACAAATGCTCGCCCATTTGACGCAGACTTGCCGCGGTGGAAATTTGTTGGGCAACCGCTACCACCAGCTTTGGGTTGGCGGCGTCGATGGCCGATTGCAGACGATTCAAGGGAACGTTAGCCCCGAGGTAAACAACGGGCCAACCCCGGCGGCGCATGACCAGCGCCAGCACCAGCAAGCTAAAGGTGTGCATTTCGTCCGGGGGACAGGCCAGCATTAATCGCTCTGAACGGGAGGGCGGAGGCGTACTGGCCAGCAAGGCTTCCAGCCGGCGGATTGCAAGCTCCGACGCGAAGTGCTCCTGCTGAACCACAACGTTGCCCTGGTACCAGCCATCACCAATTTCGGCAATGCCAGCCCGAATGATCTCCAACACAACCGTCTCCACTGGATACAGACCAAAAGCCTGGTTGAGCACCTGCTCGGCTGTCCGCTCATCATAGTTCAGGCAGGCTTCCACCCACTGCTGCTGCAGAACTTCGATGGTGTCCCCCTGGATCACCCTAGAGGGAGCTGCACCCGGCCCTTCCAGAGAGTATTCGGGCATCAACAGTGGGTCCTCACCTTCCTCTTTTAGACGGTTCCAGAGGTCCACCGCGTTGCTGATGCTCAGCCCCTCATCCTGTCTGGCTACCAGCCATTTCAATATGTCGATATCCCGCTGGGAGTACAGGCGGTGTCCGCCCTCACTCCGGTCAGGGCTTGGCAGTCCATAGCGTCGCTCCCACGCTCTCAAGGTGTCAGGTTTCAACCCCGTCTCGTGGGAAACAGCCTTGACGTTGAATGTAGGTGTCTCCCGATAATCTGACATAATCACCTTCTTTAAAAGCTCATCTGGACCATTCTGATTAAAAGCTTACCACGAGATCGACCCATCGTCAAGCTATTGTCCAATATAAGCTTGACATTTCCTTATTTTCCTGTTAATATTCTTTTACATAACCTGAACAAGGCTCCGCTTTTCCGCTGTGTCGGCGGGGGGAGTCGGAATGGATGAGGAAAAGTCATGAGTGAACTAATGGTGGATCAACGGAGGGATATCATGCTTCCACTGCGGGACAATCAATCCCGGCACGAGGCAATCCAGACCTCCGTGCACGAGATTCTGGAGGCGGTTGGCGAGGATCCACAGCGGGATGGCCTGCTCGGTACGCCCAAGCGGGTGGCTCGAATGTATGACGAGCTGCTTGCTGGCTACGATCAAGATCTTGAGACGGTTATCAACGGCGCGCTCTTTGATGTTGATTATGACGAGATGGTTCTCGTTCGAGACATTGAATTCTCGAGTCTGTGCGAGCACCATATGCTTCCTTTTATCGGGAAAGCCCACGTGGCTTACCTGCCCAAGGACAAGGTCATCGGGCTCTCTAAGATGCCCAGGATTGTGGATATGTTTGCCCGGCGCCTGCAGGTACAGGAGCGGATGACCCGCCAGATCGCGCAGGTCATCGAGCAGGTGCTCGATCCGCATGGCGTGGCCGTCGCGGTCGAGGGGTTGCACATGTGCTCGATGATGCGCGGCGTCAAGAAGGCCAACGCCCGCATGATCACCAGCACCATGCTTGGGAGCTTCCGGGAGAACCCCAAGACCCGGGCCGAATTCATGAGCCTGATTCACCGCAGCGGCGACAGCAGCGGCTTTCATATCTAGCCTTTCCAGCGATCGGCATGTGCCAGCGCCCTCTCCTGCAAAGACAGCCGCGGCGGGAATAATCCCGCCACTACTTTTATCTCATCCCGACATCTTTCTCGGGCTGCCGAATCCCTGTTTGGATTCAGAGGGACCCGGCCAAGCCGAAGGTTCGACCTTCTTTCACGGCAGCCCACCTCCCCGAGCGCCACCGCCCATCATCGTCCTTCAGCGACATCTCCGCCTTAACGTCGCCGAACCGCGCGACGGATAATCGTGGCTTGAAATTGTATAGACCAGTCTTTATGATTACTCACGATATCCAAATTTAAGGAAGGCCGTCATGCACAACAGCAAGAATGAGTACATCGAGATAGCGGAGTCCCAACCGCCGACCCTGTTATTAAAGCTGGCCAACCCGATGATGAAACTGCTTCTCAAATCGCCCCTGCACGGATGGGTGGACGAAGATTACATCCTGCTCCGGTGGCGGGGGCGAAGGACGGGAAATCGATACTCAACTCCCGTTGGCTACCATCAAGACGGATCCAAATTGACCGTGTTCAGCTTCAGCGGCTGGCGCGCGAATTTCGAGCAGCCCCACCCCGCTGAGGTCAAGCTGAAAGGGCGCTGGCGCACCGGCGTCGGCGTGCTGGAGAGAGATCCCCGAACCTGCGCGGCGTTCATACGGGATTCCATTGGCGACGGCGACTTAAGCGCCTACAGGTGGTTCCGAATGCAGATTGTGGGAGACCGTCACCCGACCATCGAGGAGCTGGTCCCCGAGGTGGAAAAACGGGACATGGCTCTAGTCTTTATCACCTTGGAGGAGGATGAGGTCGGGCGCTAGCAGCCCAAATTGGGCACCGCTGGCAGCGAAGGAGACATGAATACCCACCACCAAGGACAAGATCATTGAAGCCACTTAAGATCTAAGTGAGCTGAAGGGGCGATTCACCACCGGGGTTAACGAGATCGTCGAACGAAGCAGCGCGCCGAAGGGCTCGCTCTATTACCACTTCCCGGACGGCAAAGGGCAGATTGTGGAGGAGCCGATCCTGTTGGCCGGTCGGCGAACCTCCCGGAGCATCCAGCGCGGGCATTCCGCAAGAGAAGACCTGCCGATCGCGTGGAAGCTGTTGATCGAGACCATCGCCGAGCATGTGAAGTGATCGCGATTCAGGACGGTTGGACCGCTGACGATTGTGGCCATGGAGACAGCCGCCGGGAGCCCGCGGATTCATCTCGCCTGCCGCCAAGCCTTTTCCATTCTCCAGGATGAATTTCGACAGCGACTCCGTGACGTGGGCATCCCGGATGGACGCTCAGAGGATCTGGCGGCCTTCATCACGGCGAGCATCGAGGGAGGCACCATCCTCAGCCGGACCAATCATATAGGAGATCCGCTGCTGAGGAACGACGCCGAGCTGGCGGGCAGAATCGAGCGCGAAATTCCAAGAGCAAACAATCCCTGAGCCTGCGGCCGGGAACAAGTGGATCAAGGCGCCCCGCACCACCCAGCGAACTTCTTGATTAAGTCAAGACATCCATGAAGACAGGAGATAGGAGATGGGATTATGAAAACTGCCATTTTTGGCTCCACCGGCGGCACCGGCCGGCACCTGGTGGAACAGGCGCTTGAGCGAGGGCATCAGGTCATCGCGTTCGCTCGAAGCCCGGAAAAGCTGAATGCCTACCACGAGAAGCTTACAATCGTCCAGGGCGATGCTACCGACCAGGAAAAGGTGATGGAAGCGATTTCCCAGGCCGAGGCGGTGGTCAGCGCGCTTGGCCCATCGGAGAACAAACCCATTTTCAACGTCACCGAGAGCACAAACAACATCCTCGCTGCCATGCGGGACCACGGCGTGGAGCGGCTGGTGATATCGGCCGGAGCCGGCGTCGAGGATCCCAAGGACGAACCTAAACTGATCAATAAGCTGATTGGGGTGCTGCTCAAGCTGGTTTCCCGGTGGGTCTACGAGGATATGGTTCGCACGGTCGAGCTTGTTCGGGCATCTGAGATCAAATGGACAATCGCGCGCGTTCCCATGCTCACGGATGATGATCCCAAGGGCGAGGTCCGCTACGGCTATGTTGGAAAGGGGATGGGGCCGCGGATCACCCGGGCAGACATGGCCAGCGCCATGCTCGATCTGGTTGAGGGCGATGACTACATCCACCAAGCGCCGGCCATCAGCAACTAGCAGGCCCGAATTTCGCGGTGGTAAACGCTCGCTGTCAACCATGGCGCAAGGCGTGCAGGACATGCCGCTTCGTCGCCACCATAGTCGGTTAGCCCTGTGGAAGCGCAGACGCTCGCATGCCAAACGCTACATGGACGGTCCGGCTTCGATGTCCCCCCATGTGGCGGCTCGTTTCAGCCCTCCCCTGCACGTGCGGTCATAGGCCTTCCAGCTCCACCTGCGAGGGCGGCTGCGCTATACTTACCTCTTCGCCCGGAGGCAAATGCCCGGAACGAGGCTCATCCCTCCTTGGATCGGGTGCGGGCGGCGGCAGCGGAACGTGTGCCGGTTCAGAGGCATAAGAGGGAATGAATGAGACGGCCATCGAGTATAGGGGAAAACAAGCTGGATCGACGATCCCTGCTCCCCATCATTCTCATCGTCTTCACCAACATCCTGGGCGCGGGTGTGATCATCCCAGTGCTGCCGTTGTACGCGGAGGGCGAGTTTGCCGGATCCGTATTCCAGATTACCCTGCTCTCGACCGCCTTCTTCGGCGCCCAGATGGTGGCGGCGCCGCTGCTCGGCCGGCTGAGCGACCGCTTCGGCCGGCGACCTGTGCTGCTATTGAGCCAGATTGGCACGATTCTGTCCTTTATCCTTTTCATATTCGCGGCCGAACTGGGAAATCTGATCGCCCCCATGGGCGCGGTCGTGGGGTTGACCGGTGGGATGGCGATGCTGTATATCGCACGAACTCTCGACGGCATCACCGGCGGAAATATCACCACAGCCCAAGCCTGGATCAGTGACAAGACCGATGATGAATATCGTGCCGAAGCGCTCGGCTTGCTGCAGGCAGCTTTCGGCGCTGGTTTCATCTTCGGCCCCGCGTTTGGTGGCTTTTTAGCCCAATATGGCCCACGCTGGCCCTTTATCGGCGCCGCCACCATCACCACCGGTACGTTTTTGCTGACCTATTTCACCTTGGAGGAATCGGTTTCGCCTTCAGGGCCATCGGAGCGCGGTCAGGATCAACCCGCCGCCAGCATGCCCCTCAGGGCTTTACTGAGAAAGCCAACGGTCCCTGTAATCCTGGGGATCGCCTTCTTCGCTACCTTAGCCTTCGCCGCCCTGCCGGCCACCTTTTCGCTTTATGCCGATCGAGTGCTCTTTGCCGGAACGCCGGAGGGCACCACCGAACGGAATATTGGTTTGATGCTGGCCTTTCACGGGGTGATGACCGTCCTCACTCAACTGGCCTTGCTGAGGCCTTTGATCAAGAAGCTGGGCGAGCGCCGCTTGCTCTTAGTGGGGCAAATTTCATTAATTGCCGCCCAATGGTTGATCGTCCCTGCTGAAAACGCCTTGCTTGTGACCGTGCTGTTTGCGCCCTTTGCCCTCGGCCAAGGCGTCAGCGATCCGACCCAACAGGCGCTGATCACCCGCTTCGGCGACCCACGCAGCAGCGGCCAGCTGCTTGGGATATGGCAAAGCGCTCGCAGCGCAGCCTTGATTGTGGGACCGCTCTGGGCGGGCTTCGTCTTCGAGGCTTATGGACCCAGATCCGTGTTTGCCGTCGGCGGCGGCATTGTTGTCGTGGCACTGGGGTTCGCTTTCGCGCTGCAGATCATGGATATTCCCCCGCCACGCCCCGCCAGGCCAGTGCAGGATCCACCGTTGGGCACCGAAATGCTGGGAACGGAGGCGCCGAAGCCGCTTTAGCTGGTGGGACAGCTGGATCAACGATTTCTCACCGACCGGGCCCTCCAGGGATAATCCCCTCCGGTGTTCGATCTTCAATTGCATACGAGAGAAGCTGACGACAACCTGGATAGGCTCTCCATAGCAGGCCAAGGAACACGCCACTTGAATTCAAACCGCAGAAATGGAGCTGCTCGCGTCGGCCCTGGCAGCGCTGCCATGCCGGCTCCCGTCCGCGCGAGTCCATCCGCTCCATTTTAAGGTTGCCGGGGACGCGAGCTCGCGTCCCCGGATGTCTTTCCCCGTGCGCTTGTGTATGTCAGCTGAAATCCACCCTCTAGGCTTTACTCCTTTCTCATTTAGCGCCGTCCAAGTTCGGTCCTGTCTTGGTTGAGGCCGGATGGCCGGCGCCACGAGTATTCTGGCAGGTGCTGATTGTGCACCGTTGCACGATCACAAGTGATATGAAGTTGGGCGGAGCGCCCCGTTTTGATACCAACCCAAGGGGGCGCCCCGCCCGATACCAGCACACTTCAGCTTTCGGAATTTACTGAGGCGGCAGCAGCACGGCGTCAATCACATGAATGATGCCGTTGCTGGCCTCGATATCCGTGGCCACGATTTGCGCCTCGTTGATGAAGGGGCTTCCTTCGCGCACCTCGATGCCGGCGAGGTCACCGTTGAGCATGGGGATCGAGGATCGGCTCGTGGGGCGGGAGATCCTCGGGGACCCCGAAGGGGAC
>JBKHKF010000051.1:0-11198 GCA_046537745.1 Anaerolineales bacterium
CGAGCACCGGTAGATTCCGGACGGACCCGTAATAATCAGCCATCATATCCACCGCCAGGTAGCCAACCCGGCGAAATTCCTCGGTGTCCAAGTCCGGCTGCCACCATTCAGGGTCAGCGTTGGCGGAGGTAGCTCCTGCCTGCTCTTTTGAATCAGCCATCGAACTGCTCTCCTCTCTCTCGCCCTCAAATCGTCCCGCTTCCTGCGGGGTCTCGCTTCCTGGCAACTGGCTGAGGGGCAAATCAGCCACGCGCTCCTCGCTCCATCGGATGCGAGACGAGTCATCTACTAGCATAAAAAGACTTCCGGGACACGTCAGGAGGCGGACGCCACCAATCAATCAGCCCCTTAGCGGCCGATCCTAGGACTTAAGTCATTGGCGCGCTCACATCTAGCTCTCAGCCCTCAAGTGGGCCAATTTCCCCCCCGTCCCATACCAGCTTCACGGGCAAGAACCACCGCTTGAACTCGGCTGTTCACGCCAAGTTTCTGATAGATCCGCGATGCGTAATTGCGGACCGTCTTGGTGGTCACCACTAACTCGTCAGCGATTTGAGCATTATCCAACCCTCTGGCAATCAGCTCCAGAGTCTGCCGCTCGCGTTCGGTCAGCTCCGGGAATGCTTCCTCGGCGGCCGCCAGCCCCTCCTCCGTTGGGCCCGCGGCAAGGAACGTCCTAAGTTCTGCCAAAAAACGGCCCCAAGCCGGCTCCTGCCCCAACAGGATGTGATTTCTGCTTTCAAGCTGAACAAAACGAGCGTCGGGCAACATTGCGGCCAACAGCCGCCCCTCCTCAAAGGGGATGGCACCATCCTGGCGGGCGTGCAGCACCAGGGCCGGCGCCCGAACTTGCGAGGTATAAGGGCGGACATCTATATGATAGAAGGCTCGCTCCATACGGGAAGCGATGGCTGGATCGGCGGAGATCCGGGCCAATTCGTTGAGCGACTCCCGCTGCTCTTCATTGGCATCCGGCATAAGCATCGTGCTGAAAAGCTGACGAAAAGCCGGATTCCTTCTCCCCCAACCAACTCGGATCAGATTGATGAGTGACTCGGCCTCCACCCGCTCCTCCTCATCCAAATCGCGGTGGAAGCGACCCCGTGCGTAGCCTCCGTAAAGCACCAGCTTTGACACTCGCTCTGGGTATTTCGCGGCGAAGGCGACAGAAACAGCCGCACCTTGAGAGATCCCCAAAAGCGGAACCCGTTCCAACTCCAGCGAGTCAATGACCGCCCGCAGATCTTGGACCCATGCACTGACGGACAATTCCTCCACTTCCCAGTCCGACAGGCCGGAACCCCTTGCGTCGTAGCGTATCAAATGGTGAGAGGAAGAAAGACCATAAAGCCAGTGCTGCCAAACCGGGCTGTTCCAATCATGCTCCAGATGAGTTAGATAATTGGCCGCCTTGACCAGTGGAGGCCCCTCGCCGCTGGTGGCGTACGCGATTCGCACGCCATCAACAGAGCGGCAGAAGCGAATATCCTGGTCCATCTCTCTCCTACGATCCCTTTGCCCGTTTCGATTATACATTTTCAAGCAAGCTCGGGCTCGTAACCGACAAGCCGGCCCGCTGCGGATTCTAGATCAAGGGTCGCGATTCAAAATAGCGTTTGCCAAGCTGGGGTCGGCTGGCGATCGCACCTGCGGACCCTCAATGCCCAATTGCAAATTGCTAGACCCGCACCGGCGATTATGCTAAGGTTGCCGCAACGGATCCCTTCAACGCCAGCGTCTGGCCCGGTCCATTACATGCAATCGGCGCGGTGCCTACCCTGCAAGCTACCTGAGGTTCCAAGCACATGAGACTTCTCGACGATATTCGAATCCTTGACTTCTCCCAAGCCATGGCTGGCCCCTACTGCACCATGATGCTCGGCGATTTGGGCGCCGAGGTCATCAAAATCGAACGGCCGGGCAAAGGTGATGACAGCCGTGGTTGGGGGCCGCCCTTCGCCAACCTGGCCGCCGGGCTTTCAGCTTATTTCATATCGACGAACCGCAATAAACAAAGCGTGGTCCTTGATCTCAAAACGGAGCAAGGGCTGCAGGTTGCCAGACGGTTGATCGATCATTCGGATGTGCTCGTCGAGAACTTCCGGTCCGGGGTAATGGAACGATTAGGTCTGGGCTACGAACAGCTCCGTCTGCGCAATAGGCGCCTGATCTACTGCAGCATCAGCGGCTATGGTCGGACCGGACCCTACGCTGACCGGCCGGGCTACGATGTGGTGATGCAGGCCGAGGGCGGTCTGATGTCCATCACCGGGCCCCGGGAGGGGCCACCCTCGCGGGTGGGCGTTCCAATTGTGGACATCGCGGCCGGCATGTTTGCCGCCACAGGTGTTTTGGCCGCCCTCCGGGCGGCGGAGAAAAGCGGTCAGGGGCAGCGTGTGGAGGTTTCACTTCTCGAGACTGTGCTCGCACTGCAAACGAATGTGATTTCCAATTATCTTGTAGATGGGCAGCCTCCGGAACGGTGGGGCAACGACCACCCGAACCTGGTGCCCTACGGCTCCTTCCGGGCCAGTGACGGCTGGTTGGTGGTCGGGGTGGCCAACCAGCGTCAATGGTTTTCCTTTTGCGATGTGATAGGCCGCCCGGAGATCGCCCAAGAGGACAGATTTCAAACCAACGAGGCCCGCCTCGCCAATCGCAACGAGCTGGAAAACATTCTCAGCGAGATCTTGGCCGCGAAACCAGTAAAGGTTTGGTTGGACAGGCTGCAGGATGCCGGCATCCCGAGCGGCCCCATCAACACCATCCCGGAGGCGCTGGATCATCCGCAAAGCGCAGAGCGTTCCCTCGTCATTGAAGCAGATCCAGACGAGACGGACCCGCTACGTATGGCCGGCTTTCCTTATTCCTTTTCAGGAAACCAGCCCGAGTTCCGAATACCGCCGCCGGCGCTTGGCGAGCACACCCGAGAGGTCCTAATAGACCTGCTTGGCTATTCGGAAGCGGAGGCGGCCAGGTTCGAGCAGGAGCAGGTGGGCAGCTCCGGGTAGACTTAGTGTGAACGTTTTGAAGCTGCGCTGATTGAAGTAACTCAGCAGCCTGCACCCATAGATCCATCATGGGCAGGAGTGTGGGCACGGGAGAATGGCGATGAAAGACTTTATTGCGGCTTGCGCCCAAATTGCAATCACGCCGAATGACGTCGAAGCGAATGTGAAAAAGGGGGTCCGGTGGCTGGGAGAGGCGGTCGAAGACCACCACGCCGATCTGGTGGTGTACCCGGAAACCGTCACGACGGGCTACGAGACCGGTTTATCAGCCGAGGACCTCTGGGACCTGGTGGATGAAGCTCCTGGCGCCATCACCGAGCCGATCCAACAGAAAGCCGCCGACCTGGGCGTGCACGTCGCCTGGCCTACTTACCGGCGCGGCCCGGAACGAGGCCAAGTCTTCAACTCCTCGATTCTCATCGGCCCCGACGGCGAAATCATCGGCATCTACGACAAAACCCACCCCGCGCCATGGGAGCGTCGGGATCACGGTGGTTGGGCCGAGATCGGCTGCCAGGCGGAGGTGTACGAGACGGACCTTGGCACCATCGGCATGATCATTTGTTACGATGGCGACTTTCCCGAGCTGTCCCGTATTCTGGCCGTGAAAGGAGCCGAGATCATTCTGCGCGTGTCAGCCCTGCAGCGATCCTACGACATCTGGCATATCACTAACGCCGCTCGGGCCTACGACAACCATGTCTACCTGATCGCCAGCAACCTGGTGGGCGCCGACGCTCAGGGCAACTACGGCTTCGGCCACAGCATGATCGTCGATCCCATCGCCCGACGACTCGCCCAAGCGCGCGGCACCGAGGAGATCATCTCCGCCAGGCTGGATCCAGATCCGCTGCGCTACATCACCTGGGGCAGCCACGCGCCCCAGAACTTCGACCACCTTGAAGATCGCAACCTTAAGCTGTATCGCGAGAGTCTGAAAGAGGCCCGCGCCCGCTTTCCCATCGGTCGCCACTTCAGCTCCGAGGAGTAGCAGCCTAAGCCGTACCAGTGATTTTTCCCATTGGGAGGATGCAATGAACCTTGACCGAGCAAACGCTGACGCCGTGGAGCGCATGATGGAGGCCCGGCCGGTGCTGGTGGGATTGGACAAGTCTCTCCATGTAATCCCGGGTATGCACGAGGACATGCTGCTTCACGCCGGCCCGCCAATCTCCTGGGAGCGCGCTTCGGGTCCCCTGCGCGGCGCCATCACCGGCGCGCTCATCCTCGAAGGCCGAGTCGAGGCCATGGAAGGTGCGGCTGACCTGGTCCAATCCGGTGAAATCGAACTCGAACCCTGCCACCATCATCAAGCGGTCGGCCCGATGGCCGGCGTCATTTCACCTTCCATGTCCGTTTACATCCTCGACAACAAAACCCATGGGAACGTGGCCTATTCCAACCTGAACGAAGGCTACGGCAAAGTCCTTCGCTACGGCGCCTACAGCGAGGAAGTGATAGCCAAGCTGCGCTGGATGGAAGAGGTGATGGCACCTGTGCTGAAGGAAGCCATCCGCATCAGCGGCGGGCTTGACATTCGCGCCCTGCTCGCCGATTCGTTGCATATGGGCGACGAAGGGCACAACCGCAATGTGGCCGGTTCGGCCATGTTCACCCAATCGCTCGCGCCTTTCATCGCCGTTTCGGCCCCGGATCCAAACGCCACCTCGGAGATCCTTCAATTCTTGGCTGAAAACGCACTAAGCGTGCTCAACGCTGTGATGGCCGCCTGCAAAGCCATGGCCGACGCTGCCCATGGAATGGAGAACAGCAGTCTGGTGACGGTGATGGCCCGCAACGGCACCGACTTCGGCATCCGGGTGAGTGGATTGGGCGATCGGTGGTTCACCGCGCCGGTGGCGACACCCCAGGGAAAATATTTTCCCGAGTTTAAGGCCAAGGACGCCAGCGGCGACATCGGCGACAGCACCATCACCGAAACTGCCGGCATCGGCGGTTTCGCCATGGCCAGCGCACCAGCTATCGTGGACTTCATCAGCGGATCCCCTGCCGATGCCGTCGACGCGACCCTGGAGATGTACAAAATCTGCCTGGCTGAACATAAATATTTCACAATGCCGCCACTCGATTTCCGCGGCACCCCGACAGGTATCGACATCCACAAAGTTGTAGATTTGGAGATCACGCCCCGCGTGAACACCGGCATCGCCCACAAGGAGCCAGGCGTTGGCCAGATTGGCGCCGGCCTGGTTCGACCGCCGATGGCCATGTTCGAACAGGCAGTCCAGACGTATCAAGAAAAGTATGCTTGATCGTTTGCGCTCCATATGGAAGCCAGCGACCCGAGTAAGCTAAGGATCTAATTGGAAAGCGAGTTCCTCCATGAACCGAGATGAATTCATTGAGATTATGAGCCAGGCCCGCTGGTACGACCTGACCCAGGACTGCAGCATCTTCACCCCACCCTGGCCGGGTGAGCAGGCGCTGGAGATCCACTTCTTCAAGCGGGTGACCGGGGCCCGCGGCGGCGGGCAGGGGGCCAACGGCCAGATCCTGAAATGGAGCAACACCGTGGGAACGCATCTCGTCGGTGAGCGGGCTTTTCACTCGGCAGGCCGGGCAATCGCCGATGTGCCGCTGGAGGATCTGACAGGCCCCGGCGTGGTCGTGGATCTTTCGGAGGAGCTCACTGATTATTCACTCTACACTCCCGAAATGATCGAAGAGCGAGTGGAGGTCCACGAGGGCGACATCCTGATCATCAACACCGGCTATCATCGCTACTCCTGGGATCAGCCCCCGGTGCACAATCCCGATGCGCAAGGAGAGGTTGAATCCCAGGAGTTCGGCTTTTTGGTCCGGCACCCAGGACCTTCTCCCGATTTTTACGAGTGGGCTATGCAGCGGAAGCTGAAAGCAATAGGTGTGGACTGCGGCAGCGCCGAGCATCCTATGAACACCCCGATCCGACAGATGCACCCCCGGGAGTTTGAGGAGGCGGAGCGCAAGCTTATGGAGCAGCACGGGATGACCTGGGACGAAGCCTTCCCACCTGAGGCCTACTACGAGACCACGCACATGGACCTGCCCCAGTCGCACCTGCTCTTCCTCGAATCCCTGGTGGGAGAGATCGATGGGCTCTCAAATCAGCGCGCCTGGTTCATGATCATGCCCATACCCTTCATGGAAGTTGGGACGGCCTGGGCCCGCGTGTGCGCACTACGCCCGCCGGAAGACATGGAAGAAGAGGCTTTCTTCGATGCCATGCAGTCTGGACAGATGCTGGATCTCACGCTCCCATTCAGCGTTCAGACGCCGCAGTGGCTCAACTACGAACCGCTCAGCGTGACCTACACCAAGCGAGTTGGGGGCCAGCAGTTTGGCCTGGGCCGCAATGGCACGGTGTGCAACGCAAGCATACATCTGGCAACTCACATGGATGGCGAGAAACACTTTTATCCGTCAGGGCGAGCCATCGGCGAGGTACCGCTGGAGGAGTGGATCGGCCCCGGCGTGATCGCCGACATCTCGGATCGAGTCAGCGATTCCAGCGTGTACACGCCGGCGATGATCGAGGAGGAGGTCGAGGTGCGGCAGGGGGACATCCTGATCCTCAAAACCGGTTGGTCCCGCTACGGATGGAACCAGCCAACATCCGACGAGTTCCGCTATATGGTCAAGCACCCGGGGCCCTCGCCCGACTTCGCCGAATGGTGTATCGACAAAGAAATCAAGTGGATTGGCGTGGACGCCGTCTCAGCTGACCACCCGATGAACACGATCATGCGGATCTGGCATCCCAAGACCTTCGAGGAAGCCAATCGCAAGCTTCAGCAGGATTTTGGCGCCGATTGGGACCAGATGTACCCGCTCGAGCATTATTACCAGGACATGCACCTGAATCTGTTTCCCAAACGGATCGTCCATGCCGAAAATCTCGGAAAGGACATACAACAAGCCGGAAGCGGCCGCTATTTCATCGGTTGCTTCGTACAGAAGGCGATGGAGGCCGAATCCATGTGGGGACGCTTTGTGGCCTTCAAGGACGTTGTGTAACCGAGCTAGCCGGAGGCAGGCTCCCTGCCAGAGACTGCATCGAGGCCACGGATGGGCAGTTCGATCTGAAAAGCCGCCCCACCCCACGCGCTCTCATCAACCCAGATTGAACCCATATGGGCTTCCACAGCCAGCTTACAGAAAGAGAGGCCAAGCCCGGCGCCGCCCCGGCTGGTGCTCGATACCCGAAAGTAACGATCGAAGATCCGCTCTCGTTCCTTCTCCGGGATGCCCGGGCCGTCATCGGCCACCTTGATGTTCAGCAATCCATTTGCTCTTCGAACCATAAAAAACAGAGCCACAAACAGCACCGTGGCCACAACTAAGACCACAGCTACCAGCAGAAGCTGCAACTGCGGCACACCGAACAGACTGGCCGCCATCCAGCCGGTAGCCAGCGCCAAGCCCAGCGCCATGAGGCTGCCCAGTGCGGCGAAATAACGGGTGGCTCGGAAGCCCCTGAGCGCACCATATTCGATCGCAATGCCTCCCACCGACAACAGAAAACCCGACAGCATCAGCACGTGGTAGATCCACCAACTCACCCGCCAAAGCGGGCCAAGCGTCATATTTATTTGCGCCTGGCCAAGCAGAACCATAGATACGCTGATAGCCGTCCACAGGCGGCGACTGCCAGGATAGGGCCGGGTCGCCGTCCGCCAGGCGGTGCCAAAATAAAGCATGACTGCCAGTGCGCTCAGGCCATAATCCATCCAAGGGTCCAAGCCGCTCAGCCAGGCCAATGGCGCCGGCCAGCCAAAGGCAATCAGCATATACCCACCATAGATCACGGCGGAACCGACAGAGCGGTCTTCCGCCGGAGAAGGAGCGCTGCCTGTTTTTGCGGCCATTTGATGGAGCTCAGAGCAAAAAGACCGCTCCCGTAAACAGGCTCAAGCGGGCCGACCAACCCACCGCCTGATTGAAACCCTGGACCACAATTCCCGGAGTGGCCAAGCCGTGCAGAAGGAAAAACCCGGCGGTGGCTGCATAACCCATGGTTAGAAAGAGGATGTGCGGATTGTTCTCGTTCTCAACCGCCGAGGCGACAATCAAGGCGCTGACCAGCGCAGCAAAGGAGGTGAAGGTCACAATATAGAAATGGAAGAGCTGCGCCTCGAGAAAGATATCAAATGTGGGATTGGTCCGCAAAACGAAGAAGATCACCGTCGGAATGAACGCGACACCTATCCATAGGAAACGCTTATCTAGTTTCAATTGCATCTGGCTGCTTAATCCAAACCACTGAGCAAACTCCCGGGCCCTATCTGTCACATTCGAAATCTCACAACTCAACTGGAAACGCGCAATCCTTCCCTGGGGCTATGGCTCTGATGCCTTCAGTTGTCCAGCTAAGAAATGCGCGCTCCATGGAAACAGATACCCCAATCATTCCATGTGTCAACCTTCCACTCAGCATCCTTCCCAGTTGACCGGGCAGCGGGCGGGCCACCTTGTCCTATAGTTAAGCTCGAACCGCATCGCATGTGGGACCGAGCTGAATCCCTGGGAGGCCTGAATTGACGAACGAAACGCGAACTTTGAGCAGCGAGTCCGATTTACCGCTCCACTTACGGATCTGGAGACCGGAGTCGTCAAAGCACCCTGAAGGAGCCGTCATCCTTGCCCACGGGCTCGGCGAGCACACGGGCCGTTATGGCTATCTGGCTCGCCATTTCACAGATCATGGGTTCGCCGTATTTGGACCCGACATGGTGGGGTTTGGCCGTTCAGGCGGCCGGCGCGGGCACCTGCCCGGCGGTATCGAGGGCTACAAGCGTGAACTTCTCAACGTGGCCGGGTTGGCCAGAAAAGAAGTGGGGGACGACGCCAGGATGATTTGGCTTGGCCATTCCATGGGCGGCCTGGCCGTATTGCTCGCCATGTTCGAGCAGCCGGAAACCGTCGAAGAAGCCGTTGTGGCCGCCCCAGCATTGGATTCTGGACGTGCCCTTGGCTCGCTGCGCAGACTCTCCCTTCGGTTTCTAAACTCGCTGACGCCATCCT
Source organism: Anaerolineales bacterium (assembly GCA_046537745.1). GTDB lineage: Bacteria > Chloroflexota > Anaerolineae > Anaerolineales > E44-bin32 > DASWJQ01. Next base: position 9,036 of record JBKHKF010000051.1, read on the forward strand.
TTACCATCGACCACGGGATCCCCAGCGAACTGGTTTGCTCGGATCCGGAGGTAGTTCAGGCTTACAAGGATGATCCACTCGTCCATCGCAGAATTTCGGTGGGATTGGCCTCATCCATTTTCGCCGGCGGCGCCAAAATTAGCGCCGCCGCATCCGCCTTCGAGCGGAACAAACTCCTGCTCCTTCAAGGAGAGGAGGACCGCATTGCCTATCCCGAGGTGACCCGATCATTCGCCGAGCGAGTGTCTTGCGAACCCAAGGAGTACCTGCAGTTTGCAGGAATGTGGCATGAAGTCTTTAACGAGCGGGAGCGGGCTCAAGCCTTCGCCGCGGTGGATCGGTTTTTTGCCCTATGAGGGAACTGCTTTTCAACAGATCCATCGCCGGGAAATCCTACGCCCGCCCCGAAATCGCCCCTCTCTGGTACAAAAGACTTACCTAAATCCAATCCTTTTACAGAGGGCCATCAAGCCGCTTTAGGCCACGCCGGCCGCCCCGAATAACATAGCCCTCGAATGTCTGGCGGGCTGTCAGCGCCTTACCCCCACCTCTCACTTGCCTTGTTCTAAGGTGAACTACACTGAGATTAGATCCATTGCAACCTGTCCATTGATGAGCATCGGAACAGTTGATCGCCATGGACAACTTGCTTTGTCAATTTCAGGAAAAGCCACCTGAGATGGAGCGCAGCGATGAGCTCTGAGAGCAATCAAAATGGGGCCAGGAATCTTGTGCATCACAGACTGCTGCTGATTGTTCTGATCGCCGTCAGCATTCCGTTGGTCTTGGTTGTGGAGCAGCGGTTGCTGTCGCCGCCTGCAGAGGAACAGGTTCAATTCCTGCAGGATCAGCGGTCCGTCCTACGCTCAAATTATCAGGATGATATCGAATCACTGGAATCCGCGCCTCGTTACACGCTCGCTGCTGACATCGATCCGGAAACCTCCAGCTACCAGGGCCAGGTTGAGATCCTTTATAAGCACAGCGGGGAGGGGTGTTTGCCGGAAGTAGGTCTCATGCTGTACGCCAATGCCACCTCGATTTATGGAGGCTCGCTGGAGGTCGAGCAAGTGAGCGTGGGAGGGCAAGAGACGACCTTCGAACAGGTGACCTCGACAGCTTTGAAAGTGCCGTTGTCGGAATGCCTTTCCTCCGGCTCCAGCCTGGTTCTGCGGGCAAATTTTGCTGGCCGCCTATCGGGCACGGGCGAGGCGGGCTACGGCATCCTCTCATCAAATGAGCGGGGGCTGGCTCTTTCGGGCTGGTATCCGATGCTAAGCGCCCCCATTGCCAATGTTGAGCAGGAACAGATTCCAGCCGTCGGCGACGCGCTGCATACAGATATTAGCCTGGTGGAGGCGTCCTTAACGGTGCCGGCCGGGTATCAGGCTATCACCACCGGCGAAGCGGAAATCATTGCCGCGGACGGATCCGTCGAGTGGCGGGTGATCAGCGGGCCTGCCCGTGAGCTGGCGGTCCTGCTGCTTGACGATCCGCAACCGGCCAGCCAGCAGGTGGACGGGGTAGAGCTCAGGTTCTTCCCGAGCCCGGCCAGCTCCGACTTTTCCGACCCAACATCGATCGAAATGGCCGCAGAGATATTCAGGCAGTTCCAAGATTTCTATGGTCCCTACCCGTATCGCCAACTGGACATCGTTGAATGGCCTGTCACGATCGGGGGCTACGAGTTCTCGGGCTTGGTCCTGGTCGATCAGGGGATGCGAGCGGCGGGCAATAGAGTAGATTTCGAATTCCTGCTGGCTCACGAGCTGGCCCATCAATGGTGGTACCTGCTCGTCGGCAACGACCAGGTGGAGGAACCCTGGCTGGACGAAGCGCTGGCGAATTATTCGGTCGTGCGCTACCTGGAATCACAGGAAGATGGTCAGGGCACCGCCTTAGTGCAGAGCTGGCGTCAGCAGTATGGCGAGCGTCAATCCGCCGATCCGCCCGTGGACAGCCCTGCCACCGAATTTGCCGGGTGGGATCCCTACCGACGCACCGTGTACATCCATGGCGCGCTTTTCCTGGATGCCCTGGAGGAGCGGATGGGAACCGAAGCATTCAAGGCATTCCTCGGTGAATATATACAGGAATTCCGCTACGGCATGGCTACAACGGCCGAATTCCTGTCGCTGGCCCAGTCCACAGGAGGTGAGAGCC
>JBKHKF010000052.1:0-11172 GCA_046537745.1 Anaerolineales bacterium
GGTCGATCCTCCCGGCGAGCCGGTCATGAAAGAGAATAGGTATGACGTAATGCCCGTACACTCGATCCTTCTTCGGCACATACAGTTCACTGCGGGCGTCATAATTCCACAGCAGCTCGCTCCGATCCCGGTCGCAGGTCAGGTTGTCAAAGGGCGAGAGCAGCGTGGTTCGACCGTGCCATTCGCCGGATTGGATCCGGTCGATCAGGTCAACATCGCCTGGGTCCACGAACCAAACTTCAGCCGCCTGGGTACCCGCGACCTCAACCGGCAGAAGCCTCCCCTCTGTCACATGCCGCCGCAGAGAATCCTCCAGCTCCGGATAAAAGCCTCGGACAAAGTGGTTCTCAATGTGCCGGGCCGTGGCGACGCCCAGCGCCTGCACGGCAATTCGCACTGACCTGTCCACCGCTTCCTCGAGTGATATCCCGTCAGCTTTCAGCCGCGATCCATACCAGCGCCCACCGCTCGTCCAGTGCTTTCGCAGACCATCCCTGCCGCCGACCGCCACCTCGCCTTTGCGCCACATCAGCTGAAGCAGATGATTGACGCCCTGGCTGTTGGTCCAGCCTGTGGAGTGCCAGAGCTGATCAGCCTCCGTCTCGAGCTCTAAGGAAGATCGAGCAGGTCCATCCGCCAGTTCCTTAAGAATTTCCTCTCGAGTGGACTTGTTTTCCTCCAGCCAGCGCTGGGCCTTCCTGGAGTAAGCCGAATCTCCGGTTCCAAAGGCGGCCATCTGATGCCTGTGGATGGGAAAGTTGTCCATCAACACAATGGAAGCGGCGTGAGCCCAGTACTCGAAGAGCTCCCGATCCTGCCACAGCAGCTCATCCAGATCCGCTGGATCATAAACGCCGAGGCGGCTCCAGAGCACCAGCTCCGGACTCGGCGCAACCACTCGGATAGGATCGATCTGCACGCAGCCCAGCGCCTGGAAGGTCTCCAGGACTTGGGCTTTTCCGGCGGACACGGGAACCCGATTCAGCCGCTGCTTTGTAACCGCCAACCGCCGCACAGTCTCCAGATCGATCGATCGTTTTGGCTCAACATGCATGGTTTCATTCCCCTAAAAAGCGAAAGGGCGGAGCCACCCGCCCTTTCATCCTCAGTATTACGAATATCGCCCCTACTCGGCGGGTTCCTCTTCGACGTACTCTTCGTCCTCGTCATATTCGCCCAAGGGGATCAGCTCGCCGGCTTCCCGGATTTCCGCCTCCAGCTCATTGGCGAAGTCAGGGTTCTCCCGTAAATATTCCTTGGTATTCTCCCGGCCTTGCGCCAGGGTGTCATCACCATAGGCGTAATAGGAACCCCGCTTGTCGAGAATGCCCAGCTCGACGCCGATCTCGATCAAATCACCAAAGCGGGAGATGCCCTCGTTATACATAATGTCAAACTCGGCAACCTTGAAGGGCGGCGCCACCTTGTTCTTTACGACACGCACGCGAGCCCGGTTGCCGATGATCTCCTTACCAACTTTAATGCTCTCGATGCGGCGGATGTCCAGCCGTACCGAGGAGTAATACTTCAGCGCGACGCCGCCGGAGGTGGTCTCCGGATTGCCGAACATCACGCCGATCTTCTGCCGCAGCTGATTGGTGAAAACGACGGCGGTGTTGGTCTGCTTGATGGCCCCGCTCAGCTTTCGCAGCGCCTGGCTCATCAGGCGGGCCTGGGCACCCATGGTGGCATCGCCCATATCGCCCTCAATTTCCGCCCTGGGGACCAATGCGGCCACACTGTCGATCACCACCACGTCCACCGCGCCCGACCGCACCAGCGTCTCCGCGATCTCCAGTGCCTGTTCGCCCATGTCGGGCTGGGAAATGTACAGGTTCTCAACGTCCACACCGCATTTACCGGCATAGGTCGGGTCCAGCGCGTGCTCCATATCGATGTAGGCGCACACACCGCCCAGCTTCTGCGCTTCGGCTACGATGTGCTGGCACAGGGTGGTTTTGCCTGAAGCTTCCGGGCCGTAGATTTCCGTGACACGCCCGCGCGGAATCCCACCCACACCCAGGGCCATGTCCAAAGCCAAGGACCCGGTTGGAATGACCTGAACATCCAAATTGGATGACTCGCCCAGGCGCATCACAGCCCCCTCACCGTAACGTTTCTTGATGTCGCCCAGTGCCTTCTCCAATACTGCTGCGCGACCTTCATCCAAGCCTTCCGGCAGACCATTCTCGTTGCTTCCGGCCATGGGTTGCTCCTCCCTTCATCCCCTTCGCGGGGGAACTCAGCTAGAGTATAGCACATGCGTTCTAATAGTCAAGGACCAGGTTACTCTTCGAAGGGGATCGACACCACCTTCTCCGCAATCTCATACTCCAGATCGGCAATCAACGAATCCAGAGCCTCCGGTGTCTCCTCGATTCCGACGATCTCGCTATCGTCCTGATCGCGTCGCTTTACTTCGAAGCCGCCCGCTTCGAGTGACCGCTTGCTGACGGTCACACGGATTGGAAGCCCGATCAAATCGGCGTCAGCAAATTTCACGCCTGGACTCTCATCGCGATCATCGAACAGCACCTCCCGGCCGCGATCCACCAGCACCTGATATAGCTGTTCAGCGGCTTCCTCACCGCCCCGCAGCGACAGCAAGTGGATCTCAAAGGGAGCGATTGAAATTGGCCAGATCAGGCCCTCTTCGTCGTGATGCTCCTCGGCGATGCTGGCCAGCAAACGACCGGTGCCGATGCCATAAGAACCCATGACCACCGGCTTTTCGCTTCCGCCTTCGTCCAAATAAGTCGCGTCCATATCCACCGTGTAGCGAGTCCCCAGCTTGAAGATGTTGCCGACTTCGACACCGCGCTCGGCCCGCAACGCCGCAGAGCACTTCGGGCAGGGATCGCCCTGCTGTGCCGCCGTCAGATCCGTTACGATTTCAGCCTCATAGTCGCGACCGTAGTTCACATTCATCTCGTGAAAACCTTCTCGATTTGCACCCGCCACCAGGTTGGGTGATTGGGCCACCAGATCATCGACGGCCATCAATGTATCAGTCAGCCCACGGGGGGAGGCGTAGCCCGGTACCGCCCCGGCTGCCTTGATCTCCTCTTCGGTGGCAGGCCGCAGCGCGTTGGCGCCAACCGCATTGGCGAGTTTGGTCTCATTCAGCTCCATATCACCCCGGACGATGGCCAGCACAAGCTGCTCCCGATCGCCTTCCTCTCCTGGGATTGTGGCCGTCAAAAAGACCGCCTTCGCCGTGCGCGATTCCGGGATGTTCAAATACTCGGCCAACTGCTTGATGGTCTTGGTCCCGGGGGTCTCCACCGGCTCCAGTTTGCCGGGCTCCTCCTCGGGGGGATCAGGTTTCTCGAAGGTCGCGATTTGGCGATTCGCTGCGTAGCTGCAATCGTCGCAGATCATCAGCGTGTCCTCGCCGGCTGGGGTCAAATACATGAATTCGTGGGCCATGCTTCCGCCCATCATGCCCACATCCGCCCCCACGGCAATCACAGGCAGGCCGCAACGGTGGAAAATGTTGAAGTAAGCCTGGTAATGCTCCCGGTACTGCTTATCCAGCCCCGCCTCGTCCCGGTCCAGGCTGTAGCTGTCCTTCATGACGAACTCGCGCACCCTTATCAGGCCGGCCCGAGGCCGAGGGTCGTCACGCCATTTGGTCTGAATATGATAGACAAGCATCGGCAGCTGACGATAGGATTTGACCTCACGCCTCACAAGATCTGTCACCACCTCCTCGTGAGTCATGGCGAGCACCATATCCCGGCCGCCGCGATCGTGGAACCGGGCCAGCTCGCTTCCCATGCTGTGCCAACGGCCGGTTTCCTTCCAGATATCCGCCGGGTTCACCACTGGCATTTCCAGTTCCTGGCCGCCGATGGCGTTCATTTCCTGGCGCAGAATGTTCTCAATCTTGTCCAGCGAACGTTTGGCCAGCGGCATATAGCTGAAGATCCCCGCAGCCAGCTGCCGGATGAAACCAGCTCGAACCAGCAATTCATGGCTGGCGATCTCGGCGTCAGCGGGTTTTTCCCTCAACGTCTGGGTGAATAGATTGCTTAGACGCATGAATCAATGCTCCATTTCACTATGCTGGATAGTGGGGTTTAACGTACGGGCAGACCTTCGAGCTCCTCCCAGGCCAACACCCGCATCCGCCGCCAGGTTTCGGGATCCTTCACCCGATGAGCGAAATCCAACCATGTCCGCTCCAAAGATCGCCACCGGCGGCGAGGCGTGACCACCCATAGGTGGAATTGTCGACCCAGGCTTTCAGCCAGGTGTTGCCCAACCAGAAGAGTCCGGGCTAATTGATAATGGCGGTCGCAGGAGGGTCGTCTCCCCGGCTCCGGAACCTCGAACGTGAGTTGATTTTCAAAACGAGCCGCTGCATCATGCCAGTATCGGCACGAGGACGATCCCAGGCCAGGCTCATGCACCGCGGGGCACAACTGCCTATTGTACCGTGAGCATCGTCCGAAGCTGCTGCCTCGCTTGACCTCTGCGGCGATCAATTGGCCCGGACCGAGCAGGAACAAATCCACCTCGGTTCTCGGGCCGGCGCCATCCACCAGATCCAGCGCCTCGTCCAAGCCCTCAAGTCGATCGCCTTCCGATCGATAGCCCCAGAAATAGGCCTCAAGCGCTTCATCCTCCATTTGCAATCCAGGTGTCCCCCAGATCGGAGGTAAATTCATCAACTCCTGTAGATAAAGGCCAGAACGGGAAGGTGGATAAAGCTTGTTCCAGAGGAGCGCGTTTTCAGAGCCTGGTCGGCGGAAGTTGTCGAGCACATTCCCCGGCAGTGCATCGAAGATCGGCTCGTGATGGCCAACGAGAATGCCGGGCAGAGGCCGGCCCGCGGAGCTGACTCTCACGAATCAGATTTGATCAGGCGCGTGGTTCCGAAATTCAACCGCGCTGCTCCAGAGCCTTGACCTTGCCCAGGCGCCTAACATGGCGCTCCTCCCCGGAAAACTCGGCAGAAAGAAATTCCACCACGATCTCTCGCGCGAGTTCTTCGCCAATGATGCGTGCGCCCAGCGCCAGCACATTTACATCATCATGCTCTACCGACTGGTGCGCCGAGTAAGTGTCATGGCAAAGGCCGGCACGGATCCCCTTCATTTTGTTGGCGGCCACAGCCGCGCCAACGCCAGAGCCGCAGATCAGAATTCCCCGCTCCGCCTCCCCTTTCTGAATAGCACGCCCCAGTTTCTCGGCATAATCCGGATAATCGACGGACTCCGTGGAGTCGGTGCCCAGATCGAACACCTCATGCCCAAGCCCCTCCGCCACCGATATTATGAGGTCTTTTAAAGGAAACCCTGCGTGATCACACGCTATTGCTATCCGCATATCTGCGCTCTACTCCTCGCTCTGAACAAGCAGCTCATTGGCAACCTCAATAACCCGCTCCGTCGTGAGGCCAAGATGCTCATAGATGTCCTGGTACGGGGCTGATTCGCCGTAGCGGTCAAGCCCAAGGATTCGACCTTGATCACCGATATAGCGCTCCCAACCCAGCGGCCGGGCCGCTTCAATGGCCACCCTGGCCCGCACCTGCGGCGGCAGCACCTCATTGCGATAGCCTTCGGGCTGCTCTTCAAAGAGCTCCCAGGAGGGCATCGAAACCAGGCGCACGCTGTGACCCTGCTCGGCCAGATGCTGGCCGGCTTCTACGATCAACTGGACCTCCGATCCAGTGGACATCAATATCAGATCGAGCGGTCCCTCACCCAGGTCCGCCATCACATAGGCGCCTTTATGGAGACCGTTCGCGGCCGCGTACACCGATCGATCAAAAGTTGGGATCTTCTGGCGGGTTAGCACCAGCGCTGTGGGACCGGTTCTTCGGCGCAGCGCCGCCAACCAGGCCTGAGCTGTTTCATTGGCATCGGCGGGCCGTATGGTCACTAGGTCCGGGATGGCCCGCAGCGAGGCCAGATGCTCAATCGGTTGGTGAGTCGGACCATCCTCCCCCAGACCGATAGAGTCATGAGTGAAGATGTAAATGGGCCCCTGGTGGCTCATGGCTGCCAACCGGATCGTCGGGCGCATGTAATCTGAGAACACCAGGAAGGTCCCACCATAAGGGATCAGGCCGCCGTACAGTGAAAGCCCGGTCAGGATGGCCCCCATGGCATGTTCCCGGACGCCGAAATGAATGTAGCGGCTTTCCCGATCCTCGGCGGTGAAAGGGCCTTCGCCGTCGATGTCTGTTTTGTTGGATCCAGTAAGGTCGGCCGAGCCTCCAATGAGTTCCGGGATATGAGGTGCGGTGGCTTCCAGGGTCTTGCCGTAGGATGCCCGACTGGCAACACCGGTCTCATCCGGCTCAAAGCTCGGCAGCACGTCTTCCAAACCACCGGGCAGTTCCCCTGCCATGCTGCGGTCAAGCTGCTTGGAGAGCTCGGGGTATGCTGATTCGTAATCCACCCGCATTTTTTCCCAAGCCTGTCGCCTGGAAACGCCACGTTGAGCAGCCTCTTGAAAATGCTCCCGAACCTCCTCCGGCACCAGGAAGCGAGGCTCCTGGGGCCAGCCGAGGTTCTCTTTGGCTGCCGCCAGCTCCTCCTCGCCAGGTGGTTCGCCATGCGCCGCAGCCGTGTCCTGCTTGTTGGGCATGCCGTAGCCGATGTGGCTGCGGACCTGAATGAGCGAAGGCCTGGGATCCTCCTTCGCTTCATGGATGGCCGCATCCACCGCCTCCAGATCATTGGCATCCTCGACATGCGTGACGTGCCAACCATAGGCCTCGAAGCGCGCCCCTCGATGCTCGGACCAGGCCAGATCCGTGCTGCCATCGATAGTGATGCGGTTATCGTCGTAGAGGTAAATAAGGCTGCCGAGCTTCAAATGACCCGCCAGGCCAGCCGCCTCGTGCGAGATCCCTTCCATTAAGTCGCCATCCGAGACGATGGCGTAGATGTAATTATCAAAGAGAGGGAAATCATCGCGGTTGTACATCGCCGCCACATGCTCACGGGCGATGGCCATACCCACGCCGTTGCCAAAACCTTGTCCCAGCGGACCCGTCGTGGTTTCGATCCCCGGGGCATCCCAGTATTCGGGATGGCCGGCTGTGGGATAGCCGAGCTGCCGGAAGTTCTTGATGTCCTCCATAGAAAGGTCAAAACCGCTCAGATGCAGCAGCGCATACAAGAGCATGGACCCGTGGCCGGCCGATAGTACAAATCGATCCCGATTAGGCCATCTGGGCTCCTGGGGATCGTGGTTCAAATGGCGCGTCCACAGCACATAGGCAGGCGCAGCCATTCCCATGGGCAAACCGGGGTGGCCTGAGTTCGCCTTTTGAACCGCATCTGCGGCCAGGAAACGAATGGTGTTGATGGATTTCTCGATGAGCGCTTGATCGGTCATGGAAAGGGGTTCCTCACTTTTATTGAACGTGTGGACGATCTCGCAAGAGGAAAGCCGGCTTCGAATCCCTCACGGGACCTGAAACCGCCTCCATTCAAATCATATCATGAGCGACAGATTGAAATCCCGCTTCCAGGATATCAATCGCGGGCCAAAGGGCTAGCCCGCCAGCTTATCCCTCAGCCACTCCTTCAGCCCCCGCATACACTCCACGCCGACTTTGTGGCCGACCTCCGCCTGACAGTAATGCACCTCTGCTCCGAGTTCCTTGAGGCGCTCTATATCAGCCTCGGCCTGCGTGATCGGGATGGTCTGGTCCTCTGTCCCATGACCCCAGAAGACCGGAAAATCTTCCATTGAACCGAGCTCCCCTCCAGGCAGAAAGCCCGCCAGAGCGACCACCGCGGCAGGGCGTATGTCGGGATCCTCGGCCAGCAGGAAAGAAAGCGCGGCACCCTGAGAGAATCCGACGAAAACAGTGCTCGCCAGGCTGATCCCATGTCTCTCAAGCAGGCTGTGGATCCATGAAGACGCCTGCCGCACGCCAGACTCGAAATCCGAAGCCGAGAAGCTTTCCTGTTCAACCCCGTCAGTCCAGGAATAGCTGCCCCCATCTAATTGGAAGGGCACCCTGGGGGCAGCGATAAAGCCCCCCTTGGGGAGCGCCGATTCCAAAATCCACATCACATCCTCATTCCCCGTCAGGCCGTGAAAAAGCAGGATGCTCGGCGCATCTGGATCATCTTCAGGGCGCCAGCGATATGTCAGGCCGGACTTGGGATCCTTGTCAACGCGGGTATCCGTCATGAGTTGTCAGCCTCATTCGCCTCCCCGATACCCAGCAGTCCCCGAATTAGAAAATCAGCATCCACCAAAGGGTCCTGGTCGTGAGGCAGTTCATGGTCTTCATTAATACGCGTCGTCAGCCTTTCTGCTGCTTGCCGATAGGGTTCGGCCACCGCATCCTGTCTCGAAAGCCACTCCAGCAGCACAAATGCATTCTTCGTGTTTGCTGCGGCGAGCGCCTCGTCAAATCGCAATCGGATCGCCCAGCCTACCGCCCGGCGGGCACAGACGCGGGCCATCCCTTCATTACCCTGGCTGCGCGCCTCCAGCGCATCATTCATCTCCTGGCGAATGGCTTCCAGCTTTTCCGAGGGATCAACGATTCCCTGGCCGGCGCGGTCTTCGGAGTTGACTGGCATCAATTTTGATAGGGATGACTATCTGTATGGATGTGTCCAAGGAATTCCTGGCGGGTCTTGGGGTTCTCCTGGAACGAACCGCAGAGGGCGCTAGTGGTCATCGTTGCGTTGGGTTTCTTGACTCCTCGCATCGCCGCGCACAAATGCCAACCCTCCACCACCACACCGACACCAATCGGATCCAGCACTTCCACGATAAAATCTGCGATCTGGCGGGTCATCCGCTCCTGAACCTGAAGTCGGCGGGAAAACAAATCCACCACTCTCGGGATCTTGGACAACCCGATGACTTTGTCGCTGGGGATGTAGGCGACATGCGCTCGGCCCATGAATGGCAGCAAGTGATGTTCACAGAGACTGAAATAATCGATGTCTTTGATGATGACCATATCGGTATAGTCGACCTCAAAGAGCGCTTCGTTGATCAGCGCGTAGGGATCAACCCGATAGCCGGCCAACAGCTCGTCATACATGCGGGCCACGCGCTCGGGAGTCTTGCGAAGGCCCTCCCGGCCCACATCTTCGCCGAATGCCGCCAGCAGCTGCTTGACAGCCTCCTCGACCTCCTTGTGCGCCACGCCGACCCCTCCAAGAAGCTCGGCGGCGGCTTCAATGTTGTCAATATCTTTCATTCAATAGCCTCCTGCTCTACTCCCCCCGGTTTGCACATGAATGCTACCACGCGAGTGGGATCTTCATTTTCCGTCCTGGCGGCTTTCTAAGTACAATGGGGCTATGAATTTTGAAGGATCCCTGACAGGCCGCAAAGCACTGGTAACCGGCGCTGGCAAGCGTCTCGGGAAAGCTTTCGCCCTCGGACTGGCTGAAGCCGGCTGCGAGATCGTCGTTCATTACCACACATCGGAGGACGCAGCCCAAGATACTGTCTCCAAAATTCAAGGCTTTGGCAGGCGCGCGCTGACCCTCCAGGGGGACCTTTCTGAGGCAGAATCAAGCCAGCAACTGGTTTCGCAATCCATCGATGCGCTGGGCGATCTTGACATATTGATCAACAGCGCTTCCATCTTTCAGCCAGTGGATGCCCAAAGCACGACGCTTGAGGTGTGGGAGCAGAATCTGGATGTCAACCTTCGAGCACCGGTCTTCCTCGCCCAGGCGCTGGCAAAGCACATCGAGGGCAGGGAAGGCGATGTCGTCAACTTGCTGGATTGGCGCGCCTTCAGACCTGGTGCCGACCATTTTGCGTATACGATTGCAAAGGCTGGCTTGGCTGCCGCCACCAAGAGCCTGGCCCAGGCGTACGCGCCGAGCCTTCGGGTCAATGGTCTGGCGCTCGGCGCCATTTTGCCCCCACCTGGGGCGGAAGGCGGGAAGCAAGATTCTGTCATCGAGCCGGTTCCAGCAAAACGCTGGGGGACCGTCGAGGAAGCCGTCGATGCTCTGCTTTTTCTGGTGGCCGGACCGCGCTACATCACCGGTGAGATCACCTACCTGGATGGCGGCCGACATTTAGTTTGAACCTGCCTTGAACCATAGGGAGCAAACATGCCCGAAGATTTGATCCACATTCGAGACCTACTGCTGCGAGGAGTCATCGGCGTCAATGACTGGGAGCGCGAAGTCCGCCAGGACATTCTGATCAACATCACGCTGACGGCCGACCTTTCGCAGGCTGCTGCCAGCGATGATATCGAGGATACCGTCAACTATAGAACCGTGACCAAGCGAGTTATCGAGCATGTAGAAAGCCAAGAACCCTTCACCGTGGAAAAGCTTGCCAGTGATCTTGCCAGACTCTGCTTCGAGGATCCACGGGTGAAGAAAGTCCGGATTAAAGTCGAAAAACCGGGAGCGCTGCGCTTCGCAAAATCCGTTGGCGTCGAGATTGAACGCAGCCGGGTGGATTATGACTGAACTGGCTATTCTGGAGCTCGGTTCCAACATTGAACCCGAAGCCAACTTGCCGAGAGCCGTTAGCGCGCTATCTGAAATCGGCAACATTCGAGCAATCTCAAAAGCTTATCGCACCGAACCCTTTGGCCCTCCGGGGCAGCCACCCTTCGTTAATGCTGCTCTCAGCATGGAGACCGATCTGGAGCCGTTGGCTTTACGGCAACGGCTTCGCCAGATCGAAGCCGACATCGGCCGCCAGCGTGGCTATTATAAATATGCTCCCCGAGCCATCGATATCGATCTTTGTCTTTACGGCCAGCGCACGCTCAATCAGGAGCGCCTTGAGCTGCCCGATCCCGATATCTTTGAACGCCCATACCTGGCGCGCACCATCGCTGAGATCGCTCCTGATTTTATGCATCCTGTAGCCAAGACAAGCATGGCTGATATCGCGAATGAGCTGGATCCTGAGCACAGCCTGGAGCCAGATCCAGCCTTGAGCGAGTCCCTTCTTGATGCCTGGCAAGAAGCCGAAACCTGACGTTGTGATGCTGACGTTGATTTTCGTTTCTATTCCGCCCGAGAATCCGAGTACATCGATTTGCTTTCGATAGTCATTTGCGGCGCCGGCATTGCAGGCATCTCGACTGCCTACCACCTTGCCGTCGAGCATGGTATTTCGGAAATTCTTCTTGTCGACGAGCGGCCACCCCTGTCCCTCACCAGCGATAAATCAACGGAATGCTACCGCAAC